>JAGQIT010000186.1 GCA_020431135.1 Myxococcales bacterium
TCGAGTACCCGCACCCCGACGACCCGAAGGGGCCGCCGGCGCAGGTCAACCTCCTCGACACCCCGGGCCACGCCGACTTCGGTGAGGACACCTACCGCGTCCTCACGGCGGTCGACGCCGCGCTGATGGTCATCGACGGGGCCAAGGGCGTCGAGTCGCGGACCGAGAAGCTGATCGAGATCTGCCGCCTGCGCGACACCCCGGTGATCACCTTCGTCAACAAGCTCGACCGCGAGTGCATGGACCCGCTCGAGCTCCTCGACGACGTCGAGAACAAGCTCGGCATGGCCTGCGTGCCGATGACCTGGCCGATCGGCATGGGCAAGGCCTTCAAGGGGGTCTACGACCTGATCCGCAACCGCCTCTTCCTCTTCGAGAAGGGCGGCCACGACCGCGTCAAGTCCGGCATCGTCGTCGAGGGCCTCGACGACCCGAAGCTCGACGAGCTGCTCGGCGAGGACGCGGCCGAGGAGCTGCGCATGGCCGTCGAGCTCCTCCGCGGCGCCGCCCCGCGCTTCGACCACGCGCTCTACCTCGCCGGCAAGCAGACGCCGCTCTTCTTCGGCTCGGCGATGAACAACTTCGGCGTCCGCGAGCTCCTCGAGGCGTTCATCCGCCTGGCCCCGCCGCCGCAGCCGCGCGCGGCGATCACCGGCGACGCCGTCACCAACCCGCCGGCGCCCGGCGAGCCGGTGCCGACGCGGATGATCGAGCCCGACGAGGAGCCTTTTTCGGGCTTCGTCTTCAAGATCCAGGCGAACATGGACCCGAACCACCGCGACCGGATGGCCTTCCTCCGGATCTGCTCGGGCCGCTTCACCCGCAAGATGAAGGCGCACCACTGCCGCCTCGGCCGCCCCGTCGGCCTCGGCAACGCGCTGATGTTCATGGCCCAGGACCGCGAGCTCGTCGAGGAGGCCTACGCCGGCGACATCATCGGCATCCCCAACCACGGGACGATCAAGATCGGCGACAGCTTCTCGGAGGGCGAGCTCCTGCGCTTCACCGGGATCCCGTCGTTCGCCCCCGAGATCTTCCGCCGCGTGATCCTCAAGTCGCCGCTGCGCGCCAAGGCGCTGGCCAAGGGCCTCGCCCAGCTCTCCGAGGAGGGCGCGATCCAGATGTTCAAGCCCCTCACCGGCGCGATCTTCATCGTCGGCGTCGTCGGCCAGCTCCAGCTCGAGGTGATGAAGCACCGCCTCGCCGCCGAGTACAACGTCGACGCGACCTACGAGGGCGTCGAGTACACGACCGCGCGCTGGGTCACGCCGATCTCCAAGGGCAAGAGCAAGATCGAGGTCCACAAGCTGATGGAGGGCTTCCAGCGCAAGAACGAGATCAACCTCGCCACCGACGTCCACGGCGACCTGGTCTACCTCGCGCCCAACCGCTGGAACCTCGCCAAGGTCGAGGAGCGCTTCCCCGACCTCCGCTTCTCGGCGACCCGCGAGCACACCTGAGCGCCGCGCGGCGCTACACTGCTGCGATGGCGGCGGTGGATGTGGACTTCGTGCGTGGTCTCGTGGAGGGGGCGCTCCAGCGGGCGCGTGCCGAGAGCGCCAAGAGCGATAACAGCGAGCGCTCACGTGCATTTGTCAAGGCGCTGCACGAGGCCCTCTCCGACCACTACGAGGCTGATCACGACGTCATCGTCATGTCGCGGAGCTGCGAGAGCAACCGCGAGCGCATGGGGATGAATGAGTTGCTCCACGACGTCCTCGTCTGCAGGATCGCGCCAGTGCGCTCCGCCAAGCGCGACAAGGAGCTGTGGTACGTCACCGAGGCCCTGTGGCAGATCGAGTCGGAGCTCGCCCACAACAGCGCCGCGGCGCTCATCGACTTCAACAAGCTCGTCCTCGGCGCGGCCCGCTACAAGCTCTTCGTAGGCCCGCTCGTCCACGATCCCGAGGCGTTCATCGACGTCCTTCGACCGGCCGCCGCGCGCTGCACAGGTGACGTGTTCGCGGTCCTGATCCCCCACCCTGACCGTTGGGATGAGGGGGAGGTCGAGTTCCACGCCTGGCGGTTTGATGGCTGACCGCTCGTGGATGCCGGGCGCCGGTGAGCCGGCCGAGACGCCGCGCGATCCGTTGCCTTGATCGGCCCGTCAGCCGCGCGGATGGTGGTTGTCCGCCGGCGCTCCCGCGTCTGGCGGGTTCCCGACGGAGGATGCGATGCGGCGCTTTTCATGGATTGCGGTGTGCTTGGTGGCGGCGGCGGGCTGCGGTGACGACGCGCTGAGCAGCGCCAGCGACAGCGACGCCGCGACGACGTCCGCGACGACGTCCGCGTCGACATCGACGACCGGCGCGACCACGACGACCACCGGCGCGACCACGAGCGCCGGCTCCGAGAGCGCGAGCGACGGGACGACGACCACCACCGGCGACACCTCGACCACCGACGGCGTGACGAGCAGCGGCACGACCGGCGGCGAGACGACGACCACCACCGGCGACGCGACGACGACCTCCACCGGCACGACGACGACCGGCGACACCACCACCACAACCACCGGCGACACCACCACCACCGGCGACGACACGACGACGACCGGCGATCCGCCGCCGGACCTCGGCCCCTACGACGTCGTCGACCTCGACGCCGGCCACGGCCACGTCTGCGCCGTTCTCTACAGCGGCAAGGTCAAGTGCTGGGGCGGCTACAACAACAGCGGCGACCTCGGCCTCGGCGACACCAACGCCTACGGGACCGCGCCGGGGACGATGGGCAACGACCTGCCCTTCGTCGACCTCGGCGCCGGCGGCCTCGCGTCGGCGATCTCGTCCTACTACCAGGGCTGCGCGATCGTCGAGGGCGACAAGCTCAAGTGCTGGGGTCAGGGGACCTACGGCGCCCTCGGCTCGGGCGGCAGCCAGAACCTCGGCGACGGGCCCGGCGAGATGGGCGACGCCCTGCCCTTCGTCGACCTCGGCGCCGACCGGACGGCGGTCGCCGTCGCCACCGGCGTGTGGACGACCTGCGCCCTCCTCGACGACGCGAGCGCGAAGTGCTGGGGCTGGAACAGCAACGGCTGGCTCGGCCAAGGCGACAAGAACCACCGCGGCGACGCCCCGGGCGAGATGGGCGACAGCCTCGCGCCGATCGACCTCGGCGACGGCGCCAAGATCGAGACGATCGCCCTCGACAACAGCCACGCCTGCGCCCTCCTGTCGAGCGGCGAGGTCAAGTGCTGGGGGCAGCAGGCCGAGGGCAACCTCGGCAACGGCAAGCCCGGCGGCGGGGCGGTCGGCGACGGCCCGGGCGAGATGGGCGACAACCTCGCGCCCCTCGACTTCGGGGTCGGCCACACGGTGAAGGCGCTGAGCCTGGGCGCCCGCCACGGCTGCGCGATCCTCGACGACGACCAGGTGAAGTGCTGGGGGAGCAACACCTTCGGCCAGCTCGGCCTCGGCGACACCGAGCACCGCGGCGACGCCCCCGGCGAGATGGGCGACGACCTCCCCTACGTCGACCTCGGCGCCGACCGCTACGCCGTGGCGATCGCGGCGTCCTACTTCCACTCGTGCGCGCTCCTCGACGACGACTCGCTGAAGTGCTGGGGGCGCAACGCCGGCGGCGCCCTCGGCCAGGGCGACACCGACAACCGCGGCGATCAGCCGGGCGAGCTCGGCGACGCCCTGCCGGCGATCGACCTCGGCGCCGGCCGCCACGCGATCAAGGTCGCGCCGGGGGCCAACTACGTCTGCGCGCTCCTCGACGACCACGGCGTCAAGTGCTGGGGCATCGGCGGCTCCCAGAGCGCGCTCGGCTACGAGGACGAGGAGGCCCGCGGCGACGCCCCGGGCGAGATGGGCGACGACCTCCCCTACGTCGACCTCGGCAGCGAGTAGCGGCCGCGCGCCGCGACGCCTCGATGGCGACCGCGCCAATCAAAGAACATTTCGCCAACGCGCGAGCGCGCCGGGCGACAGGTCGGCGGCCGCCGTGTACGGTTGGGAGATGAGCGACCGCACCTGGATCCCCGCGCTCCCGCTCGCCGAGCTGCCCGTCGGCGAGGCCCGCGTCGTCCGCCACGACGGCGAGCGGATCGCCGTCTTCCGCCCGGCCGAGGGCGAGCTCTACGCGATCGACGACCGCTGCCCGCACGAGGGCTACCCGCTCGCCCGCGGCAGCGTCCGCGACTGCGTCGTCACCTGCCCGTGGCACAACTTCAAGTTCGACCTCCGCGACGGCCGCTGCGTCATGGGCGACGAGGAGGTCCGGGTCTTCCCGATCCGCCTCAAGGGCGACACGGTCGAGGTCGACGTCACCGCCCCGGACCCCGCGAGCCTGCGCCCGCGCCACCTCGCCAGCCTCGAGGCGGCGATCCAGGACAACAAGCTCGGCCAGGCGGCGCGCGAGCTCGTCCGCCTCCTCGTTCTCGACGCCAGCCCCCTGGAGCTGACCCTCGAGATCCTCCGCATCGACGCGGCCTACGCGGAGTACGGGACGACCCACGCGACGCCGACGGCGATCGACTGCCTCCGCCTCACCCGCCTGTTCTCTGGGACAGACGCCGCGAAGGCGCTGATCCAGGGCTGCTCGGTCGCCGCTGAGGGCAACCAACGCCTGCCGCGGCGCGCCGTCGCTGAGCCCCTCGACCCCAGCGATCCCAGTAGCCTGGGCGACGACCCCGACGCCGCCGGCGAGCGCCTGCGCGCCCTCGTCGAGGCGGAGCAGCTCAGCGACGCCGAGGCGCTGCTGCGCGCCGCCCTCGCCCGCGGCTGGGGGCTGGGGACGATCGAGCGGTGGTTCCTGCGCCTGAGCGGCGATCACCAGCTCGGCTTCGGCCACCCGCTGATCTACACGACCAAGCTCTTCCCGGTGCTCGCGCTCGCCGACCGCCGCTACGCCGACGCGATCCTGCCGGCGCTCCTCGCCCGCGTCGTCTACTCGACGCGCGCCTAGCTCGTCCCCGAGGAGGCGTGGTTTCGCGACGTCGTCGCCGCCGCGCGCCCGGAGTACGCGTCGTGGTACGCGGCCTGCGACCGCGCTCGCCCGCCCGTCATCGACCACGCGGCACTCGTCGACGCGCTCCTCGATCAGCCGCGCGACGCCTGGGTCGCGCTCCTCCGCCGCTCCCTCGCCGCGGGCGTCGACCTCCAGAGCGTCGCCGACGCCCTCGTCGTCGCGGCCAGCGAGCGGATCCTCCGCTTCGACCCGGCGATCGACGCCGACCCGACGGTCCAGGAGGGCTGGCTCGACGTCACCCACCGCCTGACCTTCGCCGCGGCCGTCCGCGCCGCCATCGGTCGCCTGCGCGAGCCCGCCGTCTTCGATCTGATCCTCCAGGCGGCGCACTTCATCCGCAGCGCGGCGCCCCTCGATCTCCCGCCCGAGGCGCGCCTCGAGGTGCCCGACGAGCCCGTGGAGGACGTCGACGCGCTCGGCGGGCTCGCGGCGGCGATCCTCCGCCACGACGCCGCCGCGGCCGTCGACCTCGCCGCCCGCGCCCTCTCCCACGACGGCCGGAGCGCCGGACCCGCCCTCGTCCGCGTCGCCGGGATCCTCACCGAGCTCGCCCTCGGCGACCGCGCGATCCGGCCGATCTTCGCCGCCCATTGGATCAAGACGGTCGTCGTCGCCGACGACGAGGCGCGCGCGCTGCCGGCGGACGTCGACTGGCGGCGCCCGCTCCTCGCCTGCGTCCGCTTCTTCGCCGGGCCGATCCAGGAGCGCAGCCTCCAGGCCCTCGTCCACGACGCGGCCCGCTTCGTCGTCGACGGCAAGGTCCCTAAGACCCTGACCTAATGGACAGCTACCCTCGGGCGTGAGGGCGCGCGCGGCTCCTGTCGGCCGCCGCTAGAATGAGAGCTGGCCGAGGAAGGCGAGGCGACGCAGCGGCTCGGCCTCGGCGCCGCCGGCCCGCGGCGGCGGCAGGTAGTCGAAGGTCGTGAGGAACGAGAAGACCCGCCAGGCGAGGCTCGCCTGCACGCGGACGCCGGCGCGCAGCTCGGGGAGGAGCTGGATCGGCGCGCCGACGCCGAGCCCCGCGCAGGGGACGAAGTAGAGGACGTACGTGCGCCCGTGGCTCACCTCGACCGCCGGCGCGACGGTGACCTCGTTGATGAAGTCGGTCTCGACCGCCGCCGAGTAGAGGACGAAGGGCACGCCGAAGGTGTGCTCCCAGCCGAGGCGCCCGCGGCCGTGGTTCGGGACGTCGAGGATCGCCCCGCCGAAGGCGATGAAGGGCCCGCCCTTGAGCCGACGCCGGCGGGTCACCGTGAGCCTCGCGCCCGGATCGCTCGGGCCCTCGAGGACGACCGCCTCGCCGCCGTCGGTCTCCTCGCGGGAGAGCGCGGGGTCGCCTACGACCTCGTACTTGGCCGGCGGACGCACGCGGACGCGGGTGCGCGCGCCCCTACCGACCGCCGGGGCGCCGGCCTCGTCCCAGTCCCAGCGGGCGACGTAGGAGTAGGTCGGGACCACGGGGTGGCGGACCTCGAGGGCCGAGAACTGGCAGCACTGGCGCGCGTACCTGCCGACGCCCTCGCCGTAGCGCGGCATGTGCTCGCGGCCCTCGAGCACGAGCTCGACCGAGAGCGCGGCGCCCTCGTCCTCGACCCAGAGGAGCATCCCGTCGCTCACCCCCCGCCAGTCGTTGGGGACGCCGTGATCCGCGGCGAGCGCGGCCTCGGCCTCGTCACGCAGCTCCCCGCGGATCCCCCACACCGCGCCCCCGGAGAAGCGCGCCGAGAGGTCGATGACGCTGGAGAAAGGGAGCCCCACGGCGACACGCGCGGGCTCCCCCGGGTCGCTCCGCGTGTAGGTCATGACCCAACGCCAGGCGCAGGAGTCCGGGCGATCGCAGTCGACGTCGATCGACTCCGACGCGAGCTCGAGGCCCGAGCTCTCCGGCCACGCCGGCCGCAGCAGCGGCAGGTTCAGCTCGCCGCACTTGCAGGCCGCGGCGCCCCGCGGCGCGAGCGACAGGGCCACGGCCGCGGCGCCGCCGAGCGCGGCCGCGACGCGACCCGCGAGCGTGCGTGGTCGACCCACGGAGCGCATCGTACCAGCGCCCGACGACGACGTCGCGCCTGACCCAAGTGGCAGGCC
>JAGQIT010001496.1 GCA_020431135.1 Myxococcales bacterium
CGCCGTGGTAGCCTGGCGAGATGGACAGCACGCGGTACGGGCTCCTGCTCTCTCCGCTGCTCTGCACGCTCGGCGCGACCACGAGCGCATGCACTGGCGCGGAGGACCTCGCAGGACCTGGCTTCGTCATCGACGGCGCCGCGCCTGGCGACGCGATCCTCGCGGTCCCGATCGCCGACGTCGACGGCGACGGCCTCGGCGAGGTGCTCGTCAACGTCGAGCGCCCGCTCCACCCGGTCGCCTTCCTGGTCTTCGGCAAGAGCGACGCCAAGACGGTCGACCTCGCCGACATCGAGGCCGGCAAGTCCGACGCCGGGATCCTCCTCGACTTCGGCGAGGAGACGACCAACGAGTACGCCTTCCTCTCCCGCGAGGTCGTCGCGGTCGGCGACGTCAACGGCGACGGGCTGACCGACCTAGGGGCGGCGCTCTATGACCGGTCGATCGCCCGCGATCACGTCGTCTTCGGGGCCGCGGACCTGCCGAGCCCGCTCGACCTCAAGGCCGTCGCCGCCGGTTCGAGCGGGTTCACGATCGACACCTCCCTCGGCACCGCGATCGACGGTCCGCGCTACGTCCACGGCGTCGGTGACGTCAACGGCGACGGCTTCGGCGACCTCCTCCTCGCCCAGGTCGGCGGCTTCAGCGACCACTACGCGCTCGTGTTCGGCGGCCCGCAGACACCCGCGAAGGACCTCGGCGACCTCGAGGCCGGGATCGGCGGGGTCTTCGTCACGCACCCGTACTCGGCCCGCGTCCTCGCCCCCGCAGACGTCAACGGCGACGGCCTCGCGGACCTCGTCCACGCCGAGTACGGCGGCCCCTTTGCCAGCTTCTCGGGCGTCCTGCTCCGCCCCGGCGCCGCCGACATTGGGCCCGATACGCAGCCCTCCTCCGTCACCGTCCAGGGCGACTTCTACGACACCATCAAGCTCGACGCCGCGACCGTCGGCGACATCGACGGCGACGGCCTCAGCGACGTCGTCGTCGCTACGTCGGACACGGGACAGACGCGGACGGCCTTCGTCGTTTTCGGCGGTTCCCTTGCCGATGAGGTCGACGTCCCCGAGACCTTCCCCGGCCACGGCTACCGGATCGACCTCTCCGGCCTCGAGATCGCGTCAGGGATGTACGATACCCCGCGCTTCCCGGCGCTCGAGGCCGTCCGCGACCTCAACAACGACGGCAAGGACGAGCTCCTCGTCCGCACGACCACGGGCACCTATCTCCTCCACGGCAAGGCCGACTTCGACGACCAGGTCCTCGTCGACGACGGGATCCGCCTCGACGACCTCGCGCTCGGCGAGCACCTCGGGATCGTCACCGGCTGGGGAGCGATCCGCGGCGCCGCGCCGACCGATCTGGTGATCACCGATCCCGAGGCCAGCCCCTCCGGGCGCAGCGGGGCCGGCCGCGCCTACGTGCTCTTCGACGCGCTCGCCGCGGGCTCCGGCTGAGCCGCCGATGCGCCCTCGCGCTGGCCGCGGAGGAAGAACGTCCGCATCACGCCCTTGCCCTTGATCGCGACCTCGCCGCGCGGCTCGCAGACGAATGCATCCCCGAGGCGCGCAGCCATGGCCTCGGTGATCTGGATCGACCCCGGCTCGCCGTGCGACTCCATCCGGCTCGCCGTGTTCACGGTGTCGCCCCAGCGGTCGTAGATGAACTTCTTGCGGCCGATGACGCCGGCGAC
>JAGQIT010001497.1 GCA_020431135.1 Myxococcales bacterium
GACGTCGAAGAGGTCCTCGGCGACGGTGACGCCCTTGCTGCGGACCGTGTTGGCGCAGACCTGGAACTGGACGCCCTGCTCCCTGAGCCCGCGGAGCTGGGCGCGCACGGCCTCGTCGGCGTTGCCGCGCGGGAGCTTGGTCCGCGCCTGGGCCTCGGGGTAGAGCACCATCGACAGGCCGTTTCCGTGGACGACGACCTTGAGGTCGAGCTTGTCTGCGCCGACCGCGTTGATGTGGTTCTGGATGTTGCGCAGGGCGGCCGCCTGGCGCTTCGGGTCGTCGTCGTTGACGTGATAGACGACCCGCTGCTTGCGGCTGTCGACGGCGAGGGTCGCCGCGAGGGCGCCGAGCACGAGGAGCGCCGCGCCAAGGATTCCAACGAGTCGACAGTTCACGGCAGCGCTCCTCCTGCGCCGCCGAGCCGCGGCGCTGCGTTGGCTTCACCTTCGAGGATGTAGCGTAACCGCGGCGCACTGGCACGCGGAGCCCGGCGGATCACCTGCGACGGACCCGCGCACGACCGCATCGGCGGACATGCAGTGTGCACATTCCGAGAACGTCTGATCGAGTGAACAGCTCCGGTGATGGCGTATTCGGGGCGTCGGTGCTGGCGCGGCGGGGCGCCGCGGCGCCTGGCGTCGGCGCCTCGGCGCGGAGGTCCTCGGCGACGCCGGTGTGGACAAGGGCGCGGGCGCGGGTGCACGCTCGGGGAGCAGGATGCGACGACCGCAGTGGATCCCTGCCCGCGCCGACGGACCGGGCATCGCCCTCGCGACGGCGCTCGGCGTCCTCGCCCTCGCGCTCGTCCGTGCGCTCCCGCCCTCGCCCTTCATCTCGAAGATCCTCGTCGCCCTCGTCCTCGGGATCGTCGTCCTCAACTCGCCGCTGCGCCGCCTCATCGGCCTCACGCTGCCGGGGGCCGAGCGCGAGCCCGATCGCTACGCCTCGGGCCTGCGCTTCACCGGCAAGTGGGTGCTGCGCCTGGCGATCATCCTCATGGGCCTCAAGGTCCAGACCTCCTTCTTCGGCGGCCGCGAGCTCATGGTGATCGGGATCGTCGCGTTCGCGGCGATCCCCAGCGCCTTCTTCGTCGCCCACGCGCTGGCGACCGCGCTCGGCGTCCGCCGCCCCCTCGCCGATCTCCTGGCGGCCGGGACGATGATCTGCGGCGCCTCTGCGGTCAACGCGGTCGCGCCGATCGCCCGGGCGCGGCGTGAGGAGCAGGGGATCGCGATCGGCGTTGTCTTCCTCTTCAGCGTCGTCGCCCTCCTCGCCTTCCGGCCGATCGCGGCGCTCGTCGGCCTCGACCCGCGCTTCGCCGGGATCTGGGCCGGGCTCTCGGTGAACGACCTGTCGAGCGCCGTGGCCGTCGGCGCGCAGATGGGCGAGGCGGGCGACGTCATGGCGGCGGCGGCCAAGTCGGCGCGGATCCTCCTCCTCGCGCCCTTCCTCGTGATCCTCGCGGTGCTCCGCCGCGACGGCGCGCCGGTCGGCGTCCCGCGCAAGATCGTCGACCTCCTGCCGCTCTTCATCCTCGGCTACGTCGGCCTCGCGCTGCTCCGAGTCGCCGGCGATCACTGGCTCGCCGAGGCCCCGATCTGGGGGTCGATCCTCGGCGCAGATCGCTTCGCGGTCGATCTCCTGCTGGCGACCGTCGCCGCGGGGATCGGCCTCCACCTCGGCCTGCGAGCGCTGCTCGCCGCCGGCGTCCAGGCGCTCGTCGTCGGCGCCGGGACGTCGCTGTGGATCGCCGGGCTGTCGCTGGCGATGATCGTCGGCGCCGCGCGGGAGGGCGTGAGCGTCGCGGCGATGATCGGCGCGCTCGGCCTCGGCGTCGGCCTCCTCGCCTTCCGGCGGTCGAGCGCGCGACTGGCCCAGATGGCGCTGCTGCGCCGGCGCTTCGACGCCGGCGCGCCGCTCTCGCTCGGCGAGGCGACCGGCCTCCTCGACGTCGCCGAGGCCGCGGGCGAGCCCCTGACCGACGACCTCCTCCGGCGCATCCTCGCCCAGCTCCACCCGTCGATCGGCGAGCTCATCCCGGTCCGCCAGAGCCCGCTGGCCAAGGGGGTCGGCTGCCGCTGGATCACCTATTGGGAGGGGACGTCGGGCTGGGCCCTGGTCGCGGTCGCCCGCGAGCCCGGCGCGGCGACGCCGATCCACGCGCACCCGCACCGCCTCCTCGGCAAGGCGATCGAGGGCGTCCTCGAGGAGACCCGCTTCGCCGAGCACGGTGACGGCGCGCTCGAGGTCGTCGCCCGCGAGGTCCTCGGCCACAACGCGCTGGTCGAGAGCGACGGCCGCGCGTCGATCCACGTCGTCCGCGCGCTCGGTCCGGGGGCGGCGATCGACCTCCAGCTCCGCGGCCCCGAGGACGGCCGCCCGGGGCGGCGCTTCGTCGTCGAGGGATCCTCTCTCGACGTCGACGCCCTCGCGGTCGGCGATCGCGTGGTGGTCCGCGAGGAGATCGACGATCGGCCGGGGCACGGAGGCGAGGGGGCGGCCGCGGGGCGCGTAACCCGGGCGGCTCGGCGCTGAGGTCAGGACCGGCGCGGTCGATCGCGGGCGCAGGCCGACGCGAGGTCCCATCGTGCGCGTTCGCTGGCCTTCGCCGAGCGATGAGGGGCCGGGGGAGCGCGGAGACGCCTGTTCGGCGCGGTCCCGAGGGAGACGAGCACCGCCGTGCGCACGCAGAGTCCGCGGGCGGCCGCTGCGGACCTGTCCGCGGCTCCGGATTCCCTCTACCTTGTCGGCATGCTGAGGACGCCGCCGCTCTCCCTCTGTGTCGCGCTCGTCGCCGTCGTCGC
>JAGQIT010001498.1 GCA_020431135.1 Myxococcales bacterium
CGACCACGCGTCGAGGAGGCGGCGCGTCCCGTCGACGTAGACCGCGCGGCGATCCTGGTGGCGACCCGCGGCGTAGGCGACGACGAGGGCCTCGACCCCCTCGAGGCCCGCGCGCAGCGACGCGTCGCTCCCCTGGACGACGTCGAGCGCCCGGACCTCGACGCCCGCCAGCGCCGGGTCGTCGGCGCCGCTTCGCGTCGTCGCGATCACCCGCCGCGTCGCCGCGAGGCGCGTCGCCAGCGGGCCGCCGAGGAAGCCGGCGCCGATCACCCCGACGCAGGCCCGCGGTGCGTTCTCAGAAGGAGAGGCCGACGCCGAGGATGAAGTCATAGCGGACCATCGAGTATCCGGGCCCGAAGACGAAGTCAAAGTGCGGCAGCTGGGTGTAGACGAGGCCGCGATCGCCGAGCGCGAGCTTGAGGGCGACGCCCCCCTGGATGTCGCCGCCGGTGAACGCCGGGTGCCCCTGCCAACGGCTGCGGTGGTAGCCGATCGCGACGTTCGGCGAGACGTAGAGGCCGATGTCCTTGAGCACCTGGATGTCCCAGGTGAACTTCGGCGCGACCGTCAGCCCGAAGTAGCCGTAGCCGAGGAGCTCCTGCTGGACGACGACGCCGGCCGCGGGCCCCGCGGCGTAGCCCGAGAAGTGAGCGCCGAACTCCTGCGAGAGCTTGATCGCGCCGCCGCAGCCGAGGAGCTGGTAGCCCGGCTCGTTGAAGAGGCGGCCGCCGTAGTAGTAGCCGTCGTAGCACTGGCCGCCGATCCCCGCGGACGGCCCGGCGCCGACGAGGAAGAAGAGGGGCCGCGAGCCCGGCCGCAGGACGAAGGGCGCCTCGCTCGCGGCCGCGGGGACGGCGACAGCGAAGGCCGCGACGCCGAGCAGCGCGCTGACCACGAGCGACCGCCGGCGCCCGCGCGCGCGAGGGGTGGAGATCGGGAGCTCGGAGGAACCGTCGGTCATGGCGGGCGCGTGCGCGACCTCGACCGCGGGTCGCCGAGGTGCCGGACGAATCCTAGCGAGACCCCTCCGCGAAGGGAAGGAACGGCGATCGAGCGGACGCCGCGATTGCTGCGCGCCGACCCCCCTCGTACACTTCGAAGCTGTGATCCAGATGGTCGAAATTGCCTGCCCTCGCTGCTCGTCGACCGAGGCTGAGCAGGCGAACCAGGGCGTCTTCGTGTGCAGCCACTGCCACACCCGCTTCATCGTCGACCACGGCCAGGCGCGCCTCCCCGACCAGCACGCGACGACCTCGGCCGCGGCGACCCCGAGCAGCGGGCGCCTGGTCGCGCTGGTCGTGAGCGGGGTCGCCGTCGCGATCCTGATCGTCGGCGGCGTCGTGGCGGCCCTCTTCACGTCGGCCGACGGCGGCGCGGACTCCCGCGCGGTTCGGCGCAGCCCCCTGACGCGCACCGACCCGCAGGGGTCGTCGCGCTCGACCCCGCCGCCGGCGATCTCCGCGGTCCCGCAGGTCGAGCCTAAGGCCACCCTCGTCAACTCCCTCGCCGGCCAGACCAGCATCGGCGGCCACTTCTGGCTCGCCACCTACCGCAACGACGGCGAGGTCACGCTGCGCAAGCCGGCCGCCACCGCCAGCCTCTTCGACGAGGGCGGCAAGCGGGTCGGCGAGCAGCGCGGCTACTCCCAGCGCGAGGAGCTCCCGCCCGGCGAGTCGGCGACGATCCTCATCCTCGTCAGCAAGCCGCCGAAGTACGCCCGCGCCGAGATCAACATCGACGATCCCCAGGTCCACCGCGGCGCCGAGTCGGTGGCCCTCAAGGTCCAGGACCACGTCGTGAACCCGGGGGCGATCGCCGGCAAGGACGTCGTCGGCACGATCGTCAACGACAGCGACACGGCCGTGCGCTTCGCCAAGGTGATCGTCGTCGGCCGCAACGAGGCGGGCGAGCCCGTCGACTTCGCCTACGCCTACGCGACCGACAAGGATCTCGCGCCCGGCGAGAGCAGCGGCTTCAAGGCGACCCTCAACACCTGGCAGATCGCGCCGCCGAAGACGATCGAGGTCCGCGCCTTCGGCCGGCCCGGCTGATCGAGGAGACCGTGGCCGCCGGAGCAGCGCCCCCCGAGCCGCCCGATCGTGGCGACGCCGCGGCCCCGCGCGTCGCCACCCGCCAGGGCGCCCGCCTCGCCCGTCAGCACCGCCACCTCGCCGCCCTCGACACCCGCCGCCTGCAGCGGCGCTACCGGCTGACCCTCGCCGGCGCCTGGGCGGGCGTCACCGGGGTCCTCAGCGCCCTGCTGATCGCCGCCCGCGGCAACGCGACCGCCGCGGAGGGGCTCTTCATCACCTCGGTCGTCGCCGTCGTGGTTCTCCCGCTGCTCGCCCGCTCGGCGATCCCCGAGTGGCTCCTCGAGCGCACGCTCCGCGCCGCCGACGAGGACGCGGCCCTCGCCACCGGACACCTGAGCCCGCGCCTCGGGGCGCTCGTCGAGTCGACGCGGATCCTCCGCCTGGCGATCGAGGCCGCCGACCCCGAGGACAGCGACGCCGAGCGCGGGGTGTGGGCGTGGATCGCCGAGGTCCGCGAGATCGACGGCGTCGACCGGGCGCTCCTCCAGGACCTCGGGCTGTCGGTCGACGGCGTCGAGGCGGCGCTCCTCGCCGAGGTCGAGCGCCC
>JAGQIT010000187.1 GCA_020431135.1 Myxococcales bacterium
ACCCGGCGGACGCCCCTGTGCTTGAGGACCTCGCGGACGCTGCCCCCGTCGCCGCCGCCGACCACCAGGACCTCCTTGGGATCCTCGTGGATGCACAGCGGGATGTGGCTGAGGAGGTCGTGATAGACGAACTCGTCGAGCTCCGTCAGCATCACCATGTCGTCGAGCGTGAGCAGGCGGCCGTGGCCGACGGTGTCGTAGACCTTGATCGCCTGGAATTCGCTGCGCTCCTCATGGATCAGCTTGCGGATGTGGATGCCGATCGCGCTCAGGTCTTTGTAGTGCTCGTAGAACCACTCCACGGGGGACCTCCCGCTGCTTCGCAGCGTCGTGGCGCGCCGGTCGAACCGCGCTCTGAGCGCGCAGGCGTGTCGCCACGCGCTGCGTGTACCGCCCTTGGGCGCTCGTGAGCAAGGCAAATTGAGAAAAAGGAGAGGCCCGCACGGGGGGAGTGCGGGCCTCGGTCGGTGCGCCCCGCGAGCGGGGCGGACGTCTTTGTTCGGCGGCTAGTGGAGCCAGCGGTGGCGGCCCTCCTCGTCCCCGTCGTCCTCGAGCTGCGAGTCGCGGGCCCGCTTCTCCTCGGCGATCCGGTCGCGGTCGCGGAGGAGGGCGGTGAGGATGAGGCCGAGGCCGGCGCCCCAGAGGAGGATCATCAGGCCGATCCAGTAGGGCGAGGCGTCCATGCCCATGAGGAAGGGCTTGCCGGCGGTGTGGAAGTTGGCGACGAAGTCGACCTCGAGGCGGTAGACGAGCGCCGCGAAGACGGTCTGGAGGAGGAGCAGCGCCCCGCCGACCATGAAGCGGCGGTGCTTGCCCTCGCGCTTGCGCGAGGCCCACAGGAGCGTGCCGATCGCGGTCTCAGCGATGAGCACGACCTGCATGAGGGTCGCCCACATCAGCTCCGACGGCTCGGCGCCGAGGCCCGAGCGGTTCATGACGAAGTGGTAGGCGATGCCGACGATCGCCGCCGTCAGCCCGAGCACCCCCTGGAAGCGCCAGAAGGCGCGCCGCGACTCGACGTGATCGGCGACCGCGGAGGCCCGCGCCGGCCGACGCAGGCTGGCGACGAGGAGCCAGCCGAGGAGCGGCAGGAGGAACGACGAGGCGAGGAAGGTGACGAGGTTGAGGCTGTCGAAGCTCTGGGTGTTGAGGCGCTCCGAGAGGTCGAGGAGCGTCAGGCCCGAGCAGCCGATGCTGGCGATCGCCAGGGCGACGCCCTCGAGCGGGCGGAAGAGCGGGGTCCAGGCCTGCTCGACGCGGCGGCGCCAGCTCAGCAGGCAGATCCCAGCGAGGAGCCCCTGGATCACGAGCGAGTAGCCGAGGATCGCCTGGCCGAAGCCGGCGTCGAAGGCGAACATCGCCCCCTCGGTGTGGGGCAGCCCGGTGAGCTCGGTGATCCCGGTGAGGACCGGCGGCAGCGGGCCGAAGAGGAGGCCGGCGCTGGCGATCGGCGCGGTCGCCAGGGCGGTGCCGAAGAGGCCGGGGCCGACGATCCCGAAGGCCATCAGGGCGCCGACCATCAGGGCGTTGACCCGGTGGCCGAGCGCGTCGCCGAGGCCGATCGCCGTCAGGTGCGTCGTCACCCCGAGGAAGAGCATCGCCGCGAGCGGCAGGACGAGGGCGCCGAGGCCCGCCGTGAAGGCGAGGGCGAGGACGCCGAGGAGGAGGAGCAGCCCGCCGGCGACGGTGGCGAAGACGTTGGGCCCGAGGGCCATCGCCAGCGCCAGATCCCCCGCCGAGAGCCCGGTCATGCGGAGCACCGGCAGGGTGCCGGCCTCGCGCTCGCGGGCGGTGTGGGTCGCCGTGGCGACGGGGCCGACGACGAGGAAGAAGAGCGAGGCGAAGCCGAGGAGCGTCGCGCCGAAGAGCTGCCAGCGGCGCTGCCCCGGCACCGGCGACTCGTAGCGCACGGAGGCCTTGGCGATCGGCGTCGACGGGTCGGCCGTGCTCTGGAAGGTGCCGTGCCAGACCGCGGCGTTGGGGTCGAAGATCGCCTGGGCGAGCTCGTCGGCGTCGCTGCGCGTCAGGTGGGCGAGGGTGTTGGAGACCTCGCTGGCGCCGCCCGCCGGCAGGAGCCAGCCGGCGATCTCGCCGCCGTTGCCGTAGGGATCGCTGTTGAAGAGCTCGGCCCACAGCGCCTGGCGATCGCTCGTCGACTCCGAGACCCGCGTGTCGCCGTCGCGGGCGAGCAGCGCGTCGAGCTTGCCCTGCTCGGCGACGAGGGCCTCGCGCTGGAGCTCGATCTCCTTGAGGAGCGCCTCCTTGCCCCCCTGCTTGATCTTGCCGTCCTGGACCCGGACCCGGTAGGCGGCGCGCTCGAGGGCGTTGGTCCGCGCTTGACCGTCGGCCTCGCTGACCAGCGGCCGCAGATCGATCTTCTGGAGGAGGAGCTCGCGCAGCTCGTGGTTGTCGCCGAGCACCCCGCTGTGCAGATCGATGAGGTCACCGGCGAGGAGCCCCTTCGCGCGATCGAGGTTGGCGATCGCGGCGTCGACCCGTCGGCGGAGCTCGTCGACGACGGCGACGCGGAGCCGCTGCTCCTCGGCGTACTCGCGATCGACCTCCTCTTGGATCCGATCGTCGAAGGCGCAGGTCGGCTGCCCCGGGCCGTCGCAGAGGTCCCACTCGCCCTCGATCGCCATGCGCACGCGGAGGTCGCGGGCGGCCTCCGTGTCCATCTGGGTGAGGGCCGAGACCCCGAGCCACGAGATGCCGCCGACCAGCCCGGCCGCGACCGCGGCGGAGATGAGCCGCGGCTTCAGATCGCGGCGGAGGAAGGGACGGAGTCGGAGAGAGAGCCGCCTGCGCTTGGCGCGCGGGGCGTCGTTCGGGGTAGGGGGGGTTCGCTCGGGCACAGCAACTACCGCCTTGGGGCTAGGAGATCGAAAGGGTCAGCGCGTGAGACAACCGGGTATCCCAAGTGTTCCACATCATCGCAGGGGGGGCGACGCCGGCGTTGCTGCTTCAACGCTCGAGGATGCGATAGGATTTCGTCCGTGAACCGGGAAATCTCTGAGGCCGTCGCTGGCCTCGGCTTCAGCGCCGAGGTCCAAGACGCGATCGAGCGGTGGATGCTTCAGCCGCGCTACCAGGGGACGCGCGCGGAGCTGGAGGCGCAGCTTCGCGAGGCGCGGGCGGGCTCCGAGGCCGCCAAGGC
>JAGQIT010000188.1:0-818 GCA_020431135.1 Myxococcales bacterium
AAGAGGTAGTCCTGGATGCCCTTATGGACAGCGCAGACGTCGCTCTCGCGCATCCTGCCGAAGACGCTCCCCGTCGTCTTATGATTGGTCGCGGGGATCGTGCCACAATAGGGGTTGTAGGCGCAGTTGATGCAGTCGGGCTGGCCGTCGAGGTTGGAGGCGATGACGGCGGCGCGGACGGTCTCGTGGCCGACGAGCTGGCGGTAGCGGTGGGTGTCGACGTGCCCGAGAAAGAAGGTGTCGTCGCCCATCTCGTGGAGCATGCGGCCCTCGTCGCAGGTGAAGACGGTGCCGTCGTAGTTGACGGCGAGCTGGCCGATGCCGGTGCCTGCGGGGGCGCGGACGTCGAGGAAGTTGGGGTCCTCGCCGCGGAGGATCTTGGTGAGGAAGATGGCGGCGAAGCGCTCGAGGATCTCGACGCCCTGCTTGTTGAGCTCGATCATGTAGTCGACGGCGCGGCGGTAGTACTCGAGGTAGTCGCGGCGGCTGTACTCGACGCGCTTTCGGGTGCGCTCGGCGAAGCCGAAGGGGTCGATGGGGCGGAGAAAGAGGGCGCGGCAGCCGAGCTTGACGTAGGTGTCGACGACCTCCTTCCACATGGGGAGGGTGTCGCGTGTGGTCGTGAGGAGGGCCTCGACGTGGTAGAGGGTCGGGTCGAGGCCGGCCTTCTCGTACTCCTCGTTGATCCTGCGGAGCCAGCGGACGGCCTGCTGGTGGGCGTCCATGGTCGGCAGCTTGCGCTGGGCGTTGTGGAGCTTTTCGGGGCCGTCGATGCTCGTGCAGAGCTGGACCTTGTGGCCCAAGAGGTAGCGGAGCTT
>JAGQIT010000188.1:914-2482 GCA_020431135.1 Myxococcales bacterium
GGGAAGTTGACGAGGGGCTCGCCGCCCTGGAACTCGAGGGTGACGAAGTCGCTGGTGCTGCTGAGGAAGAGGTCGACGGCCTTCTCGGCGATCTCGGGGGTCATGTCCGTATGGACAGCGTCCATGTTGGCGCGGGAGGCGTGGCAGTAGACGCAGGTCTCGTTGCAGCGGAGGGTGACGACGAGGATGCCGAGGTTGACGCCGCTGTCGAGGAAGGTCTTGCGGCGCTTGTAGGCCTCGGCGGCGCGGTCGACGTCGTAGGTGGCGCGGAGGAAGTTGGCGTCGCTGAGGCGCTGGTAGAGCTCGCTCTCGGGGTCGACGGTGCCCTCGGCGAAGGCCCTGAACTCGTCCTGGGTGAGGAGGAGGAAGTTGCCCTCGAAGTTTGTGACGACGACGCTGTCGCCGACCTGGCGGAAGCGGAAGAAGGCCGGGAGGGAGGGGCTGAGGGTGAGCGTGCGCAGGTCGAGGCTCATGGTGCACCGCCGCGGTCGATGGTCTTGGCGAGGGCGTAGTTTCGCAGCTCGCCGAGGATGCGGCGGCTGTGCTTGGGGTAGCGGGGCGTGACGTGGAGGACGAGGGCGTCATCGTCGTCGGCGCGGTCGATGGCGGCGAGGGCCGCGAAGGCCTCGGCGGCCTCGTCGACGGCGGCGGCGGCGTAGAGGTCGCGGCGGAAGCGGAGTTCGATCATGAGCTGGCCTCCTCGCCCTCGCTGCTGTCCTTTTGGTCAGCCTGTGGCGAGGAGTCCTTGGGGCCCTTGCGGCCGTGCTTCTCCTCCCAGGACTGGGCGATGCCGAGGGGGTCCTCGAAGCCGTCGTCGCTGAAGTCGAAGTTGGCGAGGTCGTCGAGGGAGGGGGGCCCCATGGCGCCGGCGAGGGCCTGGGCGGTGACGGCCTCGATGAGGGTGCGGTTCTCCTCGGTGATCTGACGGCGCCAGGCGCAGGAGAGGAGCTCGTTGGAGAACTGACCGACGAGGGCGCGGAGGGCCTCGGGGTCGGGGTCGGGCTCCTTGGTCTGGAGGGTGACCCGGATGGCGCCTTCGGCGGGCTTGTCGAGGAAGACGTAGCAGCGATCGATAAAGATGTAGGCGGCGCCGTAGATGGCCTCGAGGGGGTAGATGGAGGGGTCGACCTCGAGGAGGACGGCGCCGCGGGAGGTGTCAGCCTGGACGTTGGGCGGGGTGTCAGTCATCGGGTGCTCGCGGGCGAGCATGCTACCAGATCGGCCGCGGGCGCTGGCCGGGTGCGGTCGCGCTCGGAGGCGCACCACGGCGCTCGAAGGCGTGCGCGCGCCGCGTCGACGCGGCGCTCCCTTCGTCGCCGCGGCTCATTTGTCGGGCCCGCGCAGATCTGTGCGCAGTCCGCTGCGCTCGCCTGACGCACCGGGACGGGTGGCTCTCCCGAATCTGCGCGCCGGCGCGACTCCTGAGGACCCCTCGCGGGAGCCGTCGCCGCGGTCAGGGCGGCGGCACGTCGGTCAGCGCGCCCTGTCCCTCCGACCAGGCCTTGACCCCCGCGCCGTCGATCGCGAAGTCGGCGTTGAGGCTCCACGGCCAGGCGCCGGCGTAGCCG
>JAGQIT010000189.1 GCA_020431135.1 Myxococcales bacterium
GACCTCGACGGTCCTCGACGGCGACGCGACGTCGTCCCGAGACGATCGGCTGACCATCACGTCGCTGCGCACGCCGAGGTCTCCAAGAGCCCGCTCGAGACCTCGCCGCAGACACCTCCTCAACCCGCTCGAGCGGGCCATCCAGACTTCACCCCATGTCCGCGGATCACGCGTGTCGAACGACGATCTTTTTCCCTTGACTTCAATTCGGGCGCGCCGTAAAAAGCCGTCCTCCTCGCTGCGGGGTGGAGCAGCCAGGTAGCTCGCCGGGCTCATAACCCGGAGGCCGCAGGTTCAAATCCTGCCCCCGCTACTCAAGAAGGGCGGTGATCGAAAGGTCACCGCCCTTCGACTTTTTCGCCTTCGCCGCCCCTGCTTGCCCGCGACCGCGGGCCAGCGCCGGCGAGTAAGATCCGCAGGTGGCCGTCGTCCGCCTCCTCGCTCGGATCGGCGCCCAGGGGGAGCGCGTCCTGCGGCTCCGCCCGGGTGAGAGCCTCCTAGAGCTCGTCAACCGCGCCGGCCTGCCCCTCGGACAGTCGTGCCACGGCGAGGGGATCTGTCGGAGCTGCGACCTCGAGGTCGTCGCCGGCGCGCACCATCTCACGCCGCTCGCCCCGCTCGAGCTCCGCGCCCGCGGCCTCGACCGCGCCGGCGGCTGGCGCCTCGCCTGCCAGGTGCGGGCGGTCGCCGCCGCGAACGACGACAGCGCCGCCCAGGCGGCCGCCGCGACCGTCACCCTGTGGCACCCCGCGTGGGGGCACCCCGAGCCCGTGAGCGAGCGCGCCGCGGCCGGCTCTAGGGCCCCCGACGAGGCCCCTCAGACAGCCGCCGATTCGCCGAATTCGCCGGGCAAATGCTAGTGTAGACGGCTGAATCCGTGGCGGAGCTCCCAGAGGACGGCGCATCGTGGCAGGCCGAGGCCGATCTCCTGGCTGACGGCCGTGACTACCTCGAGAGGCTCACGGACTCGCTGCGCTTCCGCCACCTCTATCCGGAGGGCGCCAACCAAGCGGTGCTCCTCGCCGCCTACCAGGAGCTGTGGCGCGAGCGCGCCGTCGGCCGCGTCCGCCCGCGGTCGCGCCGAGGCCTCCTGCGCCGCTTCAAGCGGGTGCTCCGCCGCCGCTTCTTCCTCGACGCCGACGAGCGGAGCAAACGCCTGACCTTCGGCTACCCGACGGCGACGCCTACGCGGATGACCGCCCCGCTGCCGCCGCTCGTCGAGCACGCCCTCGACACGGTCGACGAGGACGCCCGCGACGAGGTCCGCCGGCACATCCGCGGCGAGGAGGTCGAGGTCGTCCCGTCGGCGTCGGTGACCGGCGTCGGCCCGGCGCCCGCCCGCCTCGCCCGCGGCCTCACGCAGCTGAGGCGGGCGCTGATCAACGAGAGCCTCGCCCACCCGGCGGCGCTGCCGAGCCTCCACCCGCAGTACCTCCGCTTCACCCGCGCGCCGCTGCCGAAGAAGCGCCGCCACCCGATCGCCAACCTCCTCCTCGTCAAGGCGCCGCTCTACCTCTGGCTCGCGCTCCTGCTGCTCTTCAACGTCGCCTACCTCGGCGCCTGGTGGTTCTTCAACGACGAGACCCTCGGCCGCTTCCTCGGGCCGACGATCTCGCCGTTCCTCGATGGCGACCTCGAGTTCGACAGCATCCACTGGCAGCCGCGGCTGATCGTCGATCTGATCACCGGGACGCCGACGCCGGTGCGCGTCCGCGGCTTCCGGATCTACGAGGGGCACCAGTACTTCGACCTGCCGCAGCGGCGGATCACGGCCGAGGCCGAGGCCGTCGACGCCAAGCTCGTCCTCCACGAGATCATCCCGTGGAACCGGATCGGCGTGGTCCCGCCGGTCTTCGAGATCCCCTGGGTGCTCCACTTCGCCGAGGCCCGCGCCGTCGGCCCGGTGCGCCTGCGCGTCCACCAGTACGCCCTCGAGAACCGGCGCGGCGAGACCGAGTGGCGGCTGTCGCTGACGGGCGCCTTCCAGCCGCCCAACGACGATCCGGGGCCGCTGCACACCCGCGGGATCTCCTTCCGCGTCGACGACTTCCAGGGCGACGACATCAGCCTCGACGTCGACTTCCGCACCGCCGGCCAGTGGCAGACGCTCCTCCACCTCGCCGACGCCGACCTCGCGCTCGAGTTCCTCGGCCCGCACCCGCTCGAGCCGCCGCGCCAGCGCCTCCCCCTCGCCTTCGACATCCGCGCCAAGGTCGACGACGGGCGCCTCGACATCAACGCGCTGAACTACAGGATCCCGCTTAAGGACCTCGAACTCGAGCGCATGTGGGCCGGCCACGACGAGGTCCCCTTCGGCGACGTCGCGCTCCGCGGCCAGGGCTCCTTCGGCGGCTCGCCGACCGACCTCGACGGCCTCCTCGCCGACTTCATGGGCGACGATCCGCGGACCGATCTCAGCCTCGCCTTCGACGACCTCGGGCCGCTCGCGGAGATCATCGTCGCCGCCCACGAGCTCCCGGCGTCGATGGTCGACGCCGCCGGCGTCGAGGGCCTGCTGACGATCCGCGGGCCGCTCAGCGATCCGACGATCGGCCTCGCCGCGGCCGGGCTGACGATCCGCCCCGACGAGGCCCACCCCGACTGGGTGATCGACGACGCCGACCTCAGCGTCGACCTCACCCGCGATCCGATCCCGGAGCCGTGGGAGGAGCGCTTCGATCCCGGCGACGAGCGCTGGATGGCGACCTTCAGCCGCTTCGACGCGGTCTTCCTCGACGGCCCGATCGGCCTGCGCGAGCACGCGATCCCGACGCGCACGCTCCTCCCCGAGGGCGACGATCCGGGCTTCCTGATCACCGCCGACCTCGAGCTTCGCGGCGTCGATCCGGGGCTCATCCTCGACGACGATCCCGACAGCGCGGCGCTCGTCGCCGGATCGCTGCGCGGCCACCTCGGCGTCCCCGCCCTCGCCGTCGAGCTCGGCGAGGAGCTGGAGGTCACCCACATCGAGGCCGAGCTCGACCAGCTCCAGCTCACCCGCGACGGCGGCCCGCACAGCGACGGCCTGCCGAAGACGATCAAGGCCGACGGCGGCCTGCGCTACGACGTCACCGAGGGGATCGGCGTCGACGCCCTCGCCGTCTCCATCAACGGCGGCCGCGTCGAGATCGACGGCGGCACCGACGGCGACATCGAGTCGCTGCGCCCGACCGAGGTCGCCCTGCGGGTCGCCGACGGCGACGCCTTCCTCCGCGAGTTCAACCTCGACCCCTACTTCGATCGCCTCGACGCCCGCCTCACCCTCTCCGGTCCGCTCGCCGCGCCCAACGGCAGCGGCGGCGCCCTGACGCTCTCGGGCGCCGGCACCGGCGACGTCGTGATCAGCGGCATCGATCGCGCGAAGCTGTGGATGGATCGCGGCGAGCTCAAGGTGCGCAGCCCGAACATCTCCCTCCTCGGCGGCCGCGGCAGCCTCGACGCCGACCTCAACCTCTTCGACAAGGGCGAGCCGACCAGCGATCCCAAGCTGCGGATCTCCGCCGACCTCAGCGGCGTCGAGCTCGGCCGCGTCAGCGGCGGCACGGTCCGCGGCGCCGGCGATCTCCAGCTCGAGGTCGGCGACGCCGGCGGCAAGTCGCTGCCGATCTCCAAGTTCGAGGCCCGCGGCGCCCTCTACGTCCGCGAGCTCGCGATCGGCGACGCCGACTTCCGCGACGCCGAGGCGAAGTTCGACCTCGACCGCGAGCGCCTCCACCTCGGCCACCTCCGCCTCCCCTACCACCGGCAGGTGAGCCCGCACATCGCCCCGAACGTGACGATCCCGACCGGCGAGCTGACGGGCAGCGGGACCGTCGGCTTCGACGCCGACACCACCCTCGACCTCGCCATCGGCGCCTGGGGCCTGCCGCTCGCGCTCTTCGCCGACGCCGTCGAGTTCAACGATCCGCCCTTCGGCGGCCAGATCGCCGCCGGCACCAACCTCGACGTCAAGGGCACGCTCAGCCAGCCAGCGATCAACGGCGAGATCAAGCTCCTCGCCCTCAGCGCCGCCGGGATCCCGCTCGGCCAGGGATCGCTCAAGCTCGACTCGCTCGACATCGCCGCGGGCGGCGGCCTCGCCAAGCGCCGCGAGGTCCGCCTCGACGGCACCTTCGCCCGGCGCAAGAAGGCCAAGGACCCCGCCGATCGCCTCCAGTGGACGCTCTCGGGTCTCCTCGCCTTCGGCGACAAGCCGCGGCGCGCGACCCGGACGCCCTTCGCCGCCGAGCTCGTCGCCGACTTCGGCAACCTGCCGATCTCCAACCTCCTCCACGGGATCGAGGGCGGCCTGCGCGACACGGTCGCCGGCCAGCTCGAGGGCGCGACCGTCCGCGCCCGGATCTGCGATCCGACGACCGACCTCCTCGCCACCTGCCGCGCCGACAAGGCGCGCGAGCGCGGCGACTTCGACGTCCACGTCGAGATGGACCTCGACCGCCTGTGGATCCACGAGCGCGGCGTCAAGGCCGACGATCCCTGCGGCCACGAGACCTCGCTGTGCTCGACCACCAGCCTCCTCGCCACGCTCGACGGCTCCGAGATCCGGGTCGCCTCGCCGTGGACGCTGCGCAGCGGCGGCGCGGCCGGGCGCGAGCTGACGATCACCGGCGACTTTGACATCTCCGAGCCGCCGATCGACGACGTCGAGGCCCTCGAGTGCCGGTCGTCGAGCCAGCGCGCGGCCCTGCGCGCCCGCGAGGTCGAGGGCGCGACGTCGCGGCTGCGCGGCGAGCTCGCCCTCTCGGCGCTCACGCCCTTCGTCAAGCCCTTCGGGATCTCCGGGCTCTCGGGCAAGGTCGACGTCGATCTGGCGATCCGCGGCCACGTCGGCGATCCCGTCGTCGAGGGCAGCGTCGACGTGCCGACCACGAAGGTCCCGCTCAGCCTCGGGCTCACCGCCGGCGATCAGCCGTGGTCGATCGACGTGCCGACGCTCCTCGTCAAGATCGCCGGCGACCACATCTTCCCGTCGGGGACGCTCAAGGTCCGCGGCCAGACGATCGACTTCGGCGACTTCAGCCGCGACGGCGGGCAGTCGACCTACTACACGCTCGCGGGGCCCTGCGCCGGCAACTTCGCCGTCGCCGCCCAGGGCAGCGTCGACGGCAAGATGATCGGCGACCTCCTCCCCGACGTCTTCAACCGCGCCTCGGGATCGATCGACATCAAGTCGCTCTTCGTCTCGGGCAACTCCTCCGAGGACGTGCGGATCGACTCGCTGCGCCTCAGCGCCTCGCCGGGCGCCGACGCCTTCCGCGGCGACCTCACGCTCTCGGAGGTCGAGCCCTTCACCCTCGATCGCGGCCTCGCCCAGCTCGTCCGCTGCTCGGCCGTCGACCCGTGCCCTGACGGCCTCGACGGCTACGCGGCGTACATCGGCGGGCGCAGCGGCGCGGCGGCCAACTCCGCGCCGAGCACGGCGATCCGCCTGAAGATCGGCGACCGCGGCCGGGCCACGGCCTGGGGCCACCTGGTGATGTCGCCGGAGCTCGATCGGATCATCGACTCGCGCCTCCACGTCGCCGCCGACGAGGTCGCCTACAAGCAGTTCGACAACTCCGGCCGCCCCGAGCTCCTGGCGACGGTGTCGACCGAGGACGTCGTCTTGGAGGGCCGCGACGTGCTGATCCTCCGCGGCGAGCTCCTGGTCGAGCGCTCACGCTGGATCCGCGACGCCCAGGAGGGGGTCAAGGTCCTGTCGTTCGCCGACCCGAGCACCGCCCCCGAGTCGCCGCCCCCCGAGCTCATCCGCGACATGCAGATGGACCTGCGCCTGCGCACGACCGCGCCCTTCCGCATCGACAACAACGTGATGAAGGGCGTCGAGGGCCAGGTCGCGGTCGCCGTCGGCGGCACCTACTCGGACCTCGACCTGTCCGGGAAGATCGACGTCAACACCGGGATCCTGGACCTGACGATCCTCGGCTCGGCCTTCGACATCCAGTACGGCAAGGTCACCCTCGAGCACGACTTCGACGAGAGCCGCGTCGACGTCCTCGCCACCCGCCAGGAGCCGATCTACATCGACGGCCAGCCGCGGCAGATGTCGGTCCGCCTCAGCGGCACCCTCGACGCGATCAACATGCAGTGCATCGTCCAGGGCGACACGCGGACGCGCCAGCGGACGACCCGCGAGTGCGTCGATTACCTGGTCCTCGGCGCGGGTAGCCGCGAGGTCGCCGACACCAGCGGGGTCCGGCGGACGGGCGGCGGCGGCCTCCTCGGCAAGCCGATCGGGCTCGTCGGGTCGCTGACCGAGCTCAAGCTCGACCGCTACGTCGAGGAGTCCGCCCCGCGGATCGCGCCCTACGTCCCCGACGTGAGCATGCGCCTCGGGCAGTACGGGATCGAGGTCGACGCCGAGACCCCGCGGCCGTGGTTCCGCTCGGAGTGGGGCAACCTCAGCGTCGGCGCCGGCTACACTCGCGGGTACCCTGGGCTCCTCCTGCGCAACTCGTACAACTGGCGGGTCCGCTTCCAGCTCCTCGACAACGCCACCCTCGAGCTCCGCGACAGCAAACGCTCCTACTTCAACGAACGCATCATCTTCGATCCCCTGCGCC
>JAGQIT010001499.1 GCA_020431135.1 Myxococcales bacterium
CTTCAGCCCCGACGGCCGCCTCGTCGCCACCGGCAGCAGCGATCGCAGCGCCCGCCTGTGGGGCGTCGACGGCCGCCTCCGCGCCCAGCTCAGCCCGCACTCCGGGCGGGTCACGGCGATCGCCTTCCGCGGCGACGACCTCGAGGTCGCGACCGCCTCGTGGGACAAGCGGATCCGCGTCTGGGGCGTCGACGGCCGCCTCAAGGCGACCCTCGTCGGTCACGAGGGCCCCGTCTGGTCGGTCGCCTACAGCCCCGACGGCCGCCACCTCGTGAGCGCCGCCGACGACCACAGCGTCCGCGTCTGGCCGGCCGACGGCCGCGGCGAGGCGATCATCCTCCGCGGCCACCACGGCCCGGTCGTCGCCGCCACCTACCGCCCCGACGGCCGCGCGATCGCCAGCGCGAGCGCCGACGGCGACGCCCGGATCTGGGACGCCGACTTCGATCCGAAGTCCCTGCAAGAGCGCCTGTGGCGGGCGTCGCCGGTCTGCCTGCCGCCGCGCGAGCGCGTCCGCCTGCTCGCCGAAGACGAGGCGACCGCCGCCGCATCCCACGACGCCTGCGTCGCCGAGGCCCGCGCCCGCAGATGCGACTGAGCTGCGATCCGCGCGAGCGCGCCCCGGCGACGGCCGAGCCATCCGCGCGTCGCCGACCGCTCGCGCGCATGGGCGCGGAAAGAGCCCTTGCTGCCCCGAATCACTTAGTGTATCTGAAACACCATAAAAGGAGGCCGCCATGCACCCCGCCCTCGCCCAGCTCCTCGACGACATCCGCGCCCGCGAGGGCCGCGTCACCTTTGTCACCGGCGCGGGCATCTCCGCCGAGAGCGGGATCCCGACCTTCCGCGGCGCCGAGGGCTACTGGACCGTCGGCGCCCGCGAGTACCACCCGCAGGAGATGGCCACCCAGGCGACCTACCGCCGGCTGCCGCGCGAGGTCTGGCACTGGTACCTCTACCGCCGCGGGGTCTGCCGCGCCGCCGGGCCCAACGACGCCCACCTCGCCCTCGCCCGCCTCGCCGAGGGCCTCGGCGAGCGCCTCCACCTGATCACCCAGAACGTCGACGGCCTCCACCTCCAGGCCGGGAGCCCCGCCGCGCGCACCTACCAGGTCCACGGCAACATCGACTACATGCGCTGCGGCGACGGCTGCTCGCCGACCACCTACGCCCTGCCCGACGGGGTCCCGAGCAAGGCCAAGGACGAGCCGCTCCGCGACGCCGAGTTCGACCGCCTCCGCTGCCCGCGCTGCGGCGCCGTCGCCCGCCCGCACATCCTGTGGTTCGACGAGTGCTACGACGAGGTCCTCTACCAGGCCGACAGCGCCCTCAAGGCCGCGGCGACCTGCGACCTCTTCATCACCGTCGGCACCTCAGGCGCCGCCGCCCTGCCGATGCACGCGACCGCCGTCGCCGCCAACGCCGGCGCCGCGATCGTCGACATCAACCCGGCCGACAACCCCTTCGCCGCCTTCGCCCGCGAGCAGCCGCGCGGCCTGTGGATCCGCGACAACGCCTGCGCGATCCTGCCG
>JAGQIT010000190.1 GCA_020431135.1 Myxococcales bacterium
GCTTCAACGAGCGCACGCGCAACGTCCTCGACCTCTACGACAACAAGATCGACAGGCTCTACACCGACGTGAAGCGCAAGGCGCTCGCCCTGCGCCTGCCGTCGGCCGACCACGAGTTCGTCGAGGACGGCCTCGCCGAGGCCTACGGCCGGGCCCGCGCCGCCCTCGACAAGCGCTACGGGATCGACCCGGGGACGCTGCGCCTCGAGGTCTTCGCCGACCCGGACGACTTCTCGATCCGCACGGTCGGCGTCCCCAGCCTCGGCGCCCTCGGGGTCTGCTTCGGGCCGCTGATCACCCTCCTCGGCCCCTACCACGGCACCCACAACATCGACCAGGTCGTCTGGCACGAGCTCGCCCACGTCTACGCGATCCGCCTGAGCGACGGCCGCGTGCCGCGGTGGTTCACCGAGGGGCTGAGCGAGTGGGAGTCGGAGCTCGCCGATCCGGCGTGGGCCCGCGAGAGCGCGTCGCTCCTCACCGCGGCCGCGAAGGCCGGCAAGCTCCGCCGCCTCGGCGACCTCGAGCTCGCCTTCCTGCGGGCCGAGAGCGCCCTCGGCATGGAGGTCGCGTACGCCTCCTCGGCCTACGCGATCCGCTACCTCGGCGAGACCTACGGCCACGCGAAGCTCCAGGCGATCCTCAAGGGCTACGCCGCCGGCGCGTCGACCGAGGAGCTCTTCGAGAGGCACCTCGGCAAGCCCTTCAAGACGATCGAGGACGACTTCGACGCCCACCTCCGCGGCCGCCTGCAGGCGACGATCCGCGGCTGGTCGCCGAGCCAGGAGCCGGGCTCGGACGACCCGCGCGACGCCCTCTACCTCGAGACGATCAAGGCGGTGAAGGCCGGCGACGCCCAGACCGCAGAGCAGCACCTCCACAAGCTGATCCAGAGCGGCGGCGACGGCTACCGCGTGCGCATGGCCCTCGCCGACCTCCTGCGCGGCGGGCCGAGCTGGAAGTCGGCCGAGGCCCACCTCCAGCGCGCGCACGAGTTCAACGCGGAGGCGATCGAGCCGCTCGTCGCCCTCAGCGAGCTGGCCCGCCGCCGCGGCGATCTCGCGGCCGAGAAGGCGCACCTCGAGGAGGCCCTGGCGATCGACGCGATGTCCTTCGATCCCGCCGCCCGCCTGCTGATGCTCGCGGTCGCCAGCAACGACGCCAAGGCCCGCGACCTCGCCCTGCGGCGGGCCCGGGCGATCGCCCCGCTCCACCCGATCACCCTCAGCGGCCGCGCCCTCGTCCTCGCCAGCGCTGGCGACAAGAAGGCCGCCCTCGCCCTCCACCAGCGCGCCCGCGAGTCGACGCCGAAGCGCGGCCCGAGCGACACTCTCGTGGTGATGGCCCTCGCCGCCAAGGCCGTCGGCGATCAGGCCGCGGCGAAGGAGCTCGCCGAGGCCGCGCGCGAGGACGGCGAGCTGCCGAAGGTCGCCCAGGACGCGCTCGCTAAGCTCTGAGCGCGCAGCTCCGCCCGACTCGGCATGCGCCCGCGAGGAGCTCGCGCGCAGCGCTCGCCGGCCGACCCTGCCGCAGCCTCGCCGCAGCCAGGGATCCGCGCTGGCGAACGGGCGCGCGAGGCCCTCGCCGCCTCCGCGCTAGAGCTCGACGACCGCGCCGACCCGGAACGGGCTGTTGGTCCAGCGCGGATCGACCCACTCGAAGTTGTAGGCGTGGGCGCCGACGTGATAGCCGGCCGCGACGATCTTGCCGACGCCCGCGGCCTCGTCCGCGCAGATGAAGAAGATCGTGCAGCCGATCCCCTCAAGGGCGCCGTTGCTCCTGTGGAACACGATCCGATTGTTGTGGGTGAAGTCCGTGCCCCCGCCGCTCGTGCTGCCGTTGTGGCTGAGGAAGTCCGTCGCGCAGCGACCCGCGTTCTGCTTGTATTTCACGCCCGGCGTCGCGTCTCCGTACACCTTGCCGATGATCCAGTCGCGGGTCTCATCCCCGTCGAGCGCCCCGCTCGTGCCGTCCGCCTTCGTACCATGAATCTGCATACCTCTACGCCTCCTGTGGCTACCGGCGCGGACTCTACACGACGCGCCGCGAGGTGAGCAACACCGCCGAACTGCTGCCATAGCGGCGTATTATCGACCCATCAACGGGCCGACCGGCCCGCGTCGGATATTAACATTAGGACATATGTTAATAGGGATCAGAAGCCCCCAACCGCTCTCGCTGCGCCCCCACACGCTTATCTTCGCGCCGACGGTGCCGAGGGGGCGCTCGCCCCCCCCGACAGCAGCTTCTGGGTCGATTCAGCCTCACCTCTGACGTGCCCAAAAATGTGCACACTCCTCGCCGCAGGCGCCTCGCCGACGACGGGCGCTCGCACCCCGACGGCGCGAAACACCGCGTTGACACCCGCCTGGCGCCCCACATAGGGTGGCCCCGGCGGCGTCGCGGACGTCGTCGTGGAACACGGGAAGTGAAGGAAGGTAGGGGTTATGTCTTTTATGGGTAATGAGTTCAGCGGCTTGCCAATGGAGGATCTGATCGGGGCGCCGCTCACGGCGGCGTGCGACGCCCAGATCCGCCTGGCGAAGGCGACGGCGGAGTTCATCAACACGGTCGGCTTCGACGCGGAGAAGGACACAAACGGCGCCTTCACGGGGAAGATGGTCCCCCGTCAGGTCGACTTCGCGTTCTTCCGCCCCGTCGGCGAGATGGGCGACGACGGCAACGACGGCAAGGTCGCCAAGGTCGAGCGGGTCGCGATCTCCGTGCCCTTCCTCGCCCTGGTCAACGTCCCGGCGCTGGCGGTCAAGACCGTCGACATCACCTTCGACATGGAGGTCAAGACCTCCGAGTCGGAGAGCTCCGGCACCAACGCCGAGGCGTCGCTCGACGCGACGATGAAGGTCGGCTGGGGCCCCTTCAGCGCGGAGGTCAAGGTCCACGGCTCGGTGTCGACGCACAAGGAGAACACCCGCAGCACCGACAAGTCGGCGAAGTACCACGTCGCCATCCACGCCCGCGACGACGGCATGCCCGAGGGCCTCTCGCGCGTGCTCGACATGCTCCAGAGCTCGATCGCGCCGGTCGCGGTGAGCAAGCCTGTCGACGCCGCGGCCAACGGCGTCGGCGTCGAGGACAAGGTCAAGGCGCTCACGTAGTCCGCCTGGGGCGCCGCCGCGCCCGCGGCGGCGCCTCGCCACCATCGCGTAGATCGCATAGGGAGCGCACTCCATGGCTCAGATCAGCCTCGACAACCTCGTCGCCGCCCTCGCCTCCTCTGTGGCCGAGGCCGAGCACGTCGTCCGCGTCCATCAGGTCCGCAACCTCCGCTCGTTCTTCAACGACGACAACGAGCCGGTGACGGTCGAGCTCCAGGTGCCGAGCCTGCGCAGCGACGCGAAGGGGGGCGAGACGGAGACGCTCCTCGTCCCGCTGATCACCCTCGTCAGCGTCTCGAACATGTCGATCGCCGAGATGGAGGTCAACTTCAGCACCGAGCTCGGTGACGTGACCGCCGCGGAGGAGGAGAGCCCGCCGAAGGAGATGCTCGAGGCGATGTCCTTCGGCGGCGACGACGAGGCGATGAGGCGCCGAGCCGAGGAGCTCGCCGACGAGATCGACCGCAGCGAGCTCGGCTGGTCCGAGAGCGAGCGGGCGGTGGCCATCGACGTGACGACCTCGCCGACGACCTCGGAGAGCGGGCGCGCGTCGGTCACCCTCAAGGTCCGCCAGACCGAGACCCCGGAGGGTCTCGCCCGGCTGATCGCCCGCCTCAACCGCATGCTCTGAGGGCCAGGCGGCGATGATCGACCTCAGCGAGGTGACCTTCATCAAGCGGATCGTCGTCGGTTCGTCGAACCCGACCGACCTCCAGAGCGAGGAGCGGATCCGCCAGGCGATGGCGCTGATCAACCGCTGCCTCTCGGACTACCCGAAGGGCAAGATCATCGGCGTCGAGAAGAGCTTCTCGATCCTCCAGATCGGCGAGCACAACGTCGTCCTCCAGTGGACGACCTATCACATCGGCTTCATGCGGCGACCGACGTGGCTCGAGGAGTGACGCCCGCCGCCGACGACTGCGTCGAGGTCGACGCCCTGGTCGTCGCCCTCGCCCAATCGATGATCCGCGCCCAGCGTCGGCTCGACCGCCGCGTCGAGGCGCTCGTCCGCCGGTTCTTCCGCGGCGCCGGCCGCCGGCCCCTCCGCGTCCGCGCCGGCGACGAGACGATCGACGTCGCGCTCAGCGACCTCGTCGGACACATCGGCAGCCAGATCAGCGAGCTTCGCGTGGAGCTCGCCGGGACGCTCGTGACCCTGCAGACCGCGGACGGCGAGCGCCTCGGCCTGCGCACCGACGCCGCCGCCGACATCGACGACGACGTGCGCCGGATCATGGTCGCCACCCTGCGCCCGCGAGCGGGCGACGCCGACCGCGTCGCCGCGACCCTCGAGCTCGACGGCGTCCTGCTCCGCGAGGGATCGATCGGGGCCCCAGAGCGCCCGCCGCCGCGGCCCCCTCCCCAGAGTCAAGCAGCCGCCGCGGCGACGCGCGAGCGGGTCTATCTCTTCGCGCCGCGCGACGCGGCGAAGCTGACGACGCGGTGAGCGACGCCGGCGCCAGACGTCGCTCATATCGAGCACCTCCGGATGGGCGGCCGAAGGCTGCCAGGCTCGCTACGGACGAGAGAAGGCCCGCGGGCTCGCCTCTTTCGCCGTTGTCTCGCGCCGGAGCTCTAGCTACGAATGAACATGTCGGCCTTCACACATTGGATCTTCGCGTCGACGCGCGACGGGCTCTAATGACGCGGAGCGGAACAAGCACGCGTCGTCCTCACCACAGACGGACGCTATGACGACACGGGAGGCGGCGCGATCTCTTCGTCAGCGAGTGCTGCTCGGCGGCGCCGCGCCTGTCCTCGTCATCGTCGCGGCGTCCGTCTTCGTCGTCGGCGACGGGCTCGCCGCGCGCCTCGGCGCCGCGGTCGGCGTCGTCGCTACCGCGGCCATCGTCATTGCGACGCTCCGCGCAGCGCGGCGGCCGAGCGGCGACGCCGACCCCGAGGCGGCCGACGACGCAGCGCCCCCCTCACAGCGTCGCGCGACGACTCCTTCGCCAACGCCCGTCACCTCTCTCTCCGCCCCGGAGCCACGAAGCCATGATCCTCGTTCCGATGATCTCCACGAGCGCCGCGAGCCGACCCCAGGGGCCGGAGCGCCGCCGCCGGAGTCCGACGTGAAGCGCCTCTACAGCGACCTCAGCCAGCGGCTCCGCGGCGCCCGCGGACCGCGAGTGAAGATCGACGCGAGCCTCGTCGAGATCGACGAGAACGGGCAGACGACCGGGACCTCGTGGACGGCGACGGTCGACGACGGGAGCGGCGACGGCTCGTTGACCCTGCCCCTGCTCAGCCTCCAGACGATCGCGCGATCGGACGACGCGCCGGCCCGCGTCGACCCGACGGAGCTCCTCGCCACGTCCGCGCGCGGGGCGGCCCGTACAGGCGCCCCGCGGGCGCGCAAGCTCTTCGCGCCAGACGACGCCTTCGCGGCCTTCCGCCCCCCGCCCGCCGAGACCGACGCGCCCCGCGAGGGCTAGCGATCCCTGCGCCGGCCTGCTGTGCGAAATGCACACTACCTGGCTGATAGGACATCGACGTCTGTGACGCCTCGTCGCGCGAACACTCGGTGCTCGCGGAGGAGAGGTCGGGGTGAGATTCGCGCGTGGACAGCGATCTCCGGGCCTTGCCCTCGCGCTCGCCGCCCCGCGCGGAGCCGCCTCGAGCTCGACGGGAAATGGTGGGTCCGGCGGTGCGTGCCTCGGCTTGGACCGACCAGGCCCCGCGCAGGGAGGATGACGACCTCGGAGCGCGCAGGAGCGCGCGAGGGGCCCGCGAGCACTCACGGCGCCAGGTACCAGCCGTAGACCGCGTACACCGTGACCGCGCCGACGAGGAGCTGCATCGGCGCGCCGAAGCGCAGGTAGTCGGCGAAGCGGTAGCCACCTGGCCCGTAGACCATGAGGTTGGTCGGGTAGCCGAGGGGCGTCATGAAGCTCGCCGAGGCCGCGAACATCACGACGTAGCACATCGGCCGCGGGGCGATCCCGGCGGCCTCGCCGGCGGCCATCGCCACGGGGAAGAGGAGCGCGGCCGCGGCGGTGTTCGAGATCATCTCGGTGAGCAGGGTGACCGCCAGGTAGACGCCGACGAGGACGCCGAGCTCGCCGAAGGGCGCGGCCGCGGCCACGAGCCCGTCGGCGAGCGCCTGGGCGGCGCCGCTGGCCACGAGCGCCTGGCCGAGGGCGAGGGAGGCGGCGATGGTCAGCAGGAGGCCGACGTCGATCGCCCGCCGGGCCTCTGCCGCGGTGAGGCAGCGGCTGATGAGCATCGCTACGCCGCAGGCGAGGGCCGCCGCGAACATGCTCAGCGCGCCCGAGGCGGTGAGCCCGACCATGCCGGCGAGGAGGGCGAGGACGAGGCCGCCGCGCTCGTGACGGACCGGCGCGCTGCCCTCGACGGGGTGGACGAGGGCGAAGCTGCGATCGTCCTGGTGGCGCTCGAGGAAGAGCGGGTGGGCCTCGAGGAGGAGGGTGTCGCCGAAGCGGAGAACGATGTCGCCGATCTTGCCGGCGAGGCGCTCGCCGCCGCGATGGACGGCGATGATCGCCGCCCTGTAGCGCGTGCGGAAGGCCGCCTCGCGGACGCTCGTCCCGGCGAGCGGCGAGCCGAGGCCGACGACCGCCTCGACGAGCAAGCGATCGCCGCTGCGGATCCCGAGCTTGCGCACCTGATCGTGGGCGGCCGGCTCGAGGCCGCGGATCTTGCGGAGGTCGAGGACGCTGTCGAGCACCCCGACGAAGACCAGGAGATCGCCGGCCCGCAGCCTGGTGTCGGGCGGGACCGCGGCGAGGGTCTCGCCGTCGCGATCGATCTCGGCGAGGAAGAGCCCCGGGAGGTGGCGGAGGCCGGCGTTCTCGATCGTCTCGCCGACGATCGGCGCGTCGGCGGCGACGCGGAAGCCGACGCAGTAGTCGCGGGCGCTGTCGATGGAGGGCGCCTGCTGGGCCCGCGCCGGCAGGAGCCAGCGCGAGGCGACGAGGATGTAGAGGAGCCCGACCGCGGCGACGGCGAGGCCGATCGGCGTGATCTCGAAGAGGCTCCAGGTGAACTCCGGGTAGCGCTCGACGGCGAGGCCGGTCACCACGAGGTTGGCGCTCGTGCCGATGAGCGTCAGGGTGCCGCCGAGGATCGCCGCCCACGACAGCGGCAGGAGGAGCTTCGACACGCTGATCTGACAGCGCCGCGACCAGCTCTGGACGAGCGGCAGCATCATCGCCACCACCGGCGTGTTGTTGACGAGGGCGCTCATCGCCGCGGTCGGCAGCATCATCCGCGCCTGCGCCCCGGCGACGCTGCGCGGGCGCGCGAGGACCCGCTGGACGATCCACTGGAGCGCGCGCGTCGACTCGACGCCGGCGGCGACGACGAGGAGCGCGGCGATCGTCAGCATGCCCTCGTTGGCGAAGCCCGCGGCGGCCTCGGCCGGGGTGATCACGCCGAGGAGGAGGAGCACCGTCACCGCGGCGATGAGAACGACGTCGGGCGCCCAGGCGCCGCGGGCCATCGCCACGACGCTGGCGCCCATCACCGCCAAGGACGCCCACGCCTGCCAGCTCACGCGCGCGACCTCGCGGGGGTTGAGGGGCGGAGCGACGCGCGGCGACGTCGGGGCTGAGCCAGCGCAGGGGCCGCGTCGATCACTCGTCGTACTCCTCGCGGGCGCCGTCTAACTCGCCGCTGCGCGCCACCGCCCCCGCACGGATCACGATATCCGCCGCCGTCGCCGTCGCCAAGGCGGCGGCGTGACGCGTCCGCGGCCGCGCCTCCGCGCGCCGTGGCGACCGCGCCGGCGATCCCGTAGGCTTTCGCGCACCGCACGCGGCACCCGGGGCGCGATGAGCCAACTCCAGATCATCCTCTTCACGGCGGTCGTCACCGCCATCTCGCTCAGCCTCCACGCCTACGTCGCCAGCCGCCTCCTCGCCGGCGCCGACCTGTCGCGACGCGGGCGGCGGATCGCCTGGGCGGTGGCCCTCGGCGCCGGCCTCACCCTGCCCTGGGTCTTCCGCCTGATGCCCTTCACGGGCCTGTGGTGGGCCGACGCCCTCCAGTACCTCGGGTGGACGATCTGGGGGATCTTCTCGATCCTCTTCGCCCTCCTCCTGGTCGTCGACGTCGCGCTCCTCGTCGTCCGCGGCGTCGCCTCGCTCGGCGGCCGCGACCTCCCCGAGGATCCCGCGCGCCGCCGCTTCCTCCGGCGCGCGCTCAACTACGGGGTCTTGGGGGTCACGGCGCTCCTCTCGGGCGCGGGGATCATCCAGGCCCGGCGGCGCGCGGCGGTGAAGCGCGTGACGATCACGATCGACGGCCTGCCGGCGGCGCTGCGCGGGCTGAGGATCGCCCAGATCTCCGACCTCCACGTCGGCCCGACGATCCGCGACGCCGACATGCGCGGCGTCGTCGAAGCGGTCAACGAGCTCGACGCCGATCTCATCGCCGTCACCGGCGACCTCGTCGACGGCGGGGTCGATCGCCTCGCCCCCTACGTCGCGCCGCTCGCCGACCTCCGCTCGCGCCACGGGACCTTCTTCGTCACCGGCAACCACGAGTACTTCTCGGGGGCGCTGCCGTGGATGCAGCACTGCGCCGACGTCCTCGGCTGGCGCGTCCTCGGCAACGAGCACGCCGTGATCGACCACGCGGGCGCCCGCGTCGTCGTCGCTGGCGTCCACGATCTGTCGGGCCACCGCTTCGTCGACGACCACACCTCGGATCCGGCGAAGGCGATCGCCGACGCGCCGGCGGCGGACCTCCGCGTTCTCCTCGCCCACCAGCCGAAGAGCGTCCTCGACGCGGAGGGCCTCGGCTTCGACCTCCAGCTCTCGGGGCACACGCACGGCGGCCAGTACTTCCCCTTCACGCGCCTCCTCCGCGCCGCCCTGCGCTTCTACACCGGCCTCCAGCGGGTCGGCGACACCTGGCTCTACATCAACGCGGGGACCACCTACTGGGGGCCGCCGATGCGCCTCGACAGCGCCCAAGAGATCACCCTCGTCGAGCTCGCCTAGCGCGCCCTCTGGCCTCCGGCGGCGCCGATGCGCCAGGCCGCCCGTCCGCGTCGATGTGGCGTACCATCGTCGGCGATGCGCGCCCCGAGCTCGGCCGTTGCCGTCGTCGTCCTCGCCGTCGCCGGCTGCGGCGACGCTGCGCCGGTGACCGGCGACGAGGCGACGTCCGCCGCGACGAGCTCCTCGGTCGGCGCGTCCGCCAGCGCATCCGTCAGCGCGGCCGCCGGCTCGACCGCTGACGCGACAAACCACGCGCCCGCGATCACCCCGCCCGGCGACCAACAGATCGCCGAGCGCGAGGACCTCAACCTCGACCTCGAGATCCTCGATCCGGACGGCGATCCGCTCCGCGTCTTCGTCCGCGGCCTCCCGCCCGGCGCGCGCTGGGACGAGCCCCGTCGCCGCCTCGAGTTCACGCCCGACTTCATCCAGGGCGGCCAGCAGTGGACGGTCACGGTCGTCGCCGACGACGGCCAGGCGCGCGCCGAGGCGAGCTTCGCGATCGAGGCGCTCGACACGGTCCAGCCGCCGGCGCCGACGATCACTTCGGAGGAGCCCGGCGACGGCTTCACGCGGCTGCGCCTGCGCCAGAAGACCGACGACTTCCTCGACAGCCCGGGCTACGCCGGCCGCGAGTTCGACGCGATCGTCACCGCGCCGACGGGCGCCTCCGCGAGCGACAAGAGGCCGGTGCGCGTCGTTCTCCACGGCTTCGTCGGCGCCCCCTGGGAGGAGGGCTGGTCCGGCGAGTACCGCGTCGCCCCACATGACCCGATGAACAGCTACTGGTGGGGCTACGCCGAGAGCCTCCCCGACGCCGCGCCGGCCGGGGCGGTCCGCGAGTACACGGCGCGCCGCGTTCTCCACCTCCTCGAGTGGGTGCTCCGCGAGCACCCGGGCGCCGATCCGGAGCGGATCTACCTCGACGGCGCGTCGATGGGCGGCGCCGGGGCGCTGACGATCGGGCTCCTCCACGGCCGCCACTTCGCCTGGGTGTCGGCGACGATCGGCCAGGCGATCCCGCGCAACCACCGGCCGTCGCGGATAGCTCAGCTCTCGAGCTACTGGGGCGACCCCGGCCTCGACCTCGGCGACGGCGACGGCGAGGCGGTGTGGGATCGCATGGATCTGACGCGCGCGCTCCTCGAGGAGGCCGAGGCCCGCGACCAGCTCCTCTTCCTCAAGCACGGCAAGGACGACCCGCTGATCCACTTCGGCGCCGTCGTCCAGGCGAGCCCGCTGACCGAGCGCTCGCTCTACCAGGCGCTCCAGGAGGCCGCCGTCGGCCACCTCGCGGTCTGGGACGAGGGCGGCCACGGCGACCTGGACCCTGTCCTCGGGGACACCTGGTGGCAGGCGGGCTGGAACCCGATCTTCGACGACACCAGCGCCGCCCGCCGCGACCTCGCCTTCCCGGCCTTCAGCCGCTCGACCCTCGATCGCGACCCCGGCGACGGCGGCGGCAACGGCAACCAGCCCTGGGATCCGGAGTCCGGCTTCGCCGGCGACATCGCCACCCCGGGCGACAGCGGCTGGAACGGCGAGCTGGCGGGGGCCCTCAGCCGCGGCCTGCGCTGGCGCAGCGACGCGATCGTCGACGAGCTCGAGCGCTTCGAGGTCCCGCTGCGGGCGCTCGACGGCGACGGCGGACCGCCGCCCGCGCCCGGCTACCCGACCACCGGCGACCGCGTCGACGGCGAGCTGCCGGCGCTCGTCGACGTCACGCTGCGCCGCGCCCAGGCCTTCCGGGCGGCGCCGGGCGAGCGCCTGCGCTGGCGCTTCGGCGACCTCGAGGGCGAGGTCACGGCCGACGACCGCGGCGACGTGACCATCCCCGACCTGCCGCTAGACGCCGCCTGGACGACGCTCGAGGTCTGGCGCTCCGACGCGCTCGCCGGCGGGTAGGCGCCGCGCTCCGTCGGGGGCCCGTCCTCCGACGAGACGCCCCCGTCGACGACGTTACACCGCAGCTCGCGTCGAGGGCGACACGACTCCGCCGGCGCCGCGCCGCGCGTCAACGCGAGAGCAGGCGAGGGCGACCACAATCGAGAGCCCGATCCCCGCAAGCGCCCGCCGCGACACCCCGTCATGCTAGCAGCCCGCGGCCGCGGACTGCGTCGCGCCGTCGAAGCGCGCAGGGCAGCACTTTTTGCGAATGCGCTCGCGGGCCGCTCGGGCGACACTCTCGGCCCGCGATGGACGAGGCGCCGCGCACAAAGCTCATCAACCGCACCCACGCCCTCGGCGTCGGCGCGAACGCGGGCCTCGCCGCGCTCAAGCTCAGCGTCGGCGGGATCGCGGGCTCGCGCGCCCTCGTCGCGGACGGGATCCACTCGCTCAGCGACGTCGTCATGAACGCGGCGGCGTGGTTCGGCTGGCGCTGGGCGTCGCGGCCCCGCGACGCCGATCACCACTACGGCCACGGCAACGGCGAGGCGCTGACGACCCTGATCGTCGGCGTCATCGTCATCAGCGCGGGGATCGGCCTGGTGTGGAGCGCGCTGTCGGGGACGAGCACCGTCCAGGCGGACCTCCTCGGCGCCCTCGCGATCGCCGTCGAGGCGCTCACCGTCGCGGTCAAGATCGGCCTCGCGCGGATCACCGGCCGCCGCGGACGCGACCTCCACAGCCCGATCCTCGTCGCCGTCTCGCGGGACAACCGCGCCGACGTCCTGACCTCGACGCTGGTGATGATCGCGATCGCCGGGGCCATCTCGGGCCTCACCGCCCTCGAGCCGATCGCCGCGGCGGCGATCGGCGCGTTGATCATCCGCGACGGCCTGCGCAGCGTCCGCGAGGGCCTCGACGTTCTCATGGATCGCAGCCCCGATCCGACCCTCCGCCAGCGGATCGCCGAGGTCGCCGCGGCCGTCGACGGCGTCGCCTGCGTCGACGATCTCCGCGTCCACCCGCTCGGCACGCACCTCCGCGTCGACATGGAGATCGCCATCGACGGTCACCTCGAGATCCGCGACGGCCACGCGATCGCGCACGCGGTCGAGCGCGCGGTGACCAGCGCCGTCCCCGAGATCACGGAGGTCGCGGTCCACGTCAACCCGGCGCCGACGCCCGGCAGCGACGACGACGCGGCGCTGCCCGCCGCGAGGTAGCGGCGCCGCGGCGATCCTCCGGTGAGCCTCGCGCACGCGCGCTTCGAGCTCGACGTCGAGCGCGAGCGCGCCGGGTCGTCACCGCGAGCTGCTAGCCTCACGGCGAGTCCGCCGAGAGAGCGCATGCGCGACGACGACAAGCCCCTCCCCTACCTCCGCGACGCGCTCGCGGCCCGCGATCTCGAGGTCGTCGCCCACCTGGCCAAAGACGCCTATCAGCTCCGCCGCCGCGACGGCGACGGGGCCCTCGTTCTCCGCGTCCTTCCGTGGCACCTCACCTGGACCGCCGATCTCCTCGAGTCGCGCGGACCGGCGCTCTGCGCCCTCCGCCACCCCGGGATCGCCAGGGTCTTCGCGGTCGCGGAGCTCCTCGGCGACGAGCCGCGCTGCCACCTCCTCCGCGAGCACATCCCGGGCGTCGACGCCCGCGTCGACGGGGCGCTGCCGATCGACCTCGCCGTCTACGTCGCCATGAAGATCACGGAGTCCCTCGCCGCCGCCCGCCCGACGATCGGCTCTCACCGCCGCCTGAGCCCGTCCCACGTCCTCCTCTCGGTCGACGGCGAGGTCAAGCTGATCGGCCTCGAGGACGCCTGCGTCGACCGCCGCGTCGAGGCCTCCGGCCCGATCCGCCGCCACGGTTGGCTGCCCTACATCAGCCCGGAGGAGATCCTCCAACGGGGGAGCGACGGGCGCTGCGACGTCTTCAGCCTCGGCGCCTGCCTCTGGGCCTGGCTCGCCGGGCGCCCGCCCTTCCCCGTCCGTCCAGGCGCCGGCAACCACGACCTCGCGGCCCTCCACGCGATCATCCACGACAAGCCGCCGTCGCTCGCCGAGCTCCGCCCGGAGCTGCCGGCTGGGCTCGTCGCGATCGTCGCGCGAGCGCTGGCGAAGGACGCCGACGCGCGCTTCCCAAGCATCGAAGCGATGGGGGCCGCGCTCCGCGGCGCGCTCGACTGCGACCCGGACCTCGCCCGCCACGCGCTCGCGGCCTGGGTCGGCGCCAAGACGGCGGCCTAGCCTCGGCTCGCCGCCTGTCAGAGCTGCCCGCTGCCGGCCTCCGCGGCCGCCCGCGCGGCGAAGCCCGGCGCGTTCAGCCGGCGCGGATCGGCGACCGCGGGATCGACCTCCGGGCGCCCGCCGACGAGCTGCGCCGCGAGCAGCTCGGCCGCCGCCTGCGAGCCCATGATCCCGAAGCCCGAGAGGGCGCCGAGCACATAGGCGCCCTCGACCGCGAGCGGGCCGACGAGCGGGCGGTTGTCGGCCGCCTTGCAGTAGTAGCCGCCGTCGAGGGCCGCCTCCTCGCCGCGACCGAAGCGGCCGCGCATCGCCGGGAGCATCGCCGCGGCCCCGCGGATCAGCACCTCGCGCAGCCCGGGATCGAAGGGCGGCGGCCAGGTCGGCCGCTCGATAAGCTCGCGCTCGAAGGTCCAGATGATCTGGACGTCGCGGCCGCGCCGACGCAGATGCACGCCGGGCGGCAGCTCGCCCAGCCACCCGCGGCGCCGCGGATCCGCGGCGAGGGCCGCGGCCTCCTCAGCGCTCCACTCGAGGCGGACCGGCTCGTTCCAGATCGTCAGCGGCGCGCCTGTCGGCAGGACCTCCGGCGCGTCGAAGACCGTGACCTTGCCGTGGAGCTCGCAGCGGACGTCGAGCTCGAGGTCGAGGAGGCGGGCGAAGTCGCGGAGATGCGGGCCGACCGCGGCGATCACGACCCCGGCGGCGATCCGCTCGCCCGACTCGAGCCGGACGCCCGACACCCGCCCGCCGCGCTGCTCGACGGCGCACACCCGCCCGCGCCGCAGCGTCGCGCCCATCGCCCGCGCCTGGTCGAGGAGCCAGGTCCCGAGGCCGAGCGCCGAGACGAAGCCGCAGCGGCGGACGTGGAGCCCGGCCGTCGCCGCCGGCCCGAGGAAGGGGAAGCGCCCGCGGAGCGCGTCTCCGAGCAGGAGGTCGGCGCCGTCCGGGCAGCCCGCGATCCCGTCGCTCGCCGGAACGTAGGCCTCGGCGCCCGGGTGCCGGCGCAGCGGACCTAGGCCCCAGGCGCTCGCCGCCTCCGCCCGCGCGACCAGCCCGTCGAGCGCGGCTGGCGTGTTGGCGACGAAGAGGTACCCCGGCCGCGTCAGGCCGATCGCTCCGCCGCTGCGCCGATCGATCGCCTCGAGGAGGTCGATGCTGCGGTTCATCCAGCGGGTCATCGCCGGGTCCGGCCACCAGTTGCGATAGGCCTCGGTGCCCATGCGCGAGGTCAGCCCGAGCGGCTCGCCCGCCTCGACGATCGTCAGCCTGCGAACGCCCGCGGCCGCCAAGCGATAGGCCGCCGCGAGCCCGGCCATCCCCGCGCCGACGATGATGACATCCTGAACGCTGCGCTCCATCCCCGCGACGAAAGCAGGGCGCGGCGCTCGGTGTCAATCCCGCGCCCCGAGCGATCGGCCTGCGGCGGCGGTCCCGGGCGCCCGCCCATCGCACCCCTCCGCCCTGCTCGCCGCGACAGAACGCCGCTCTCGCCGTAGGTCTCGCCGGGCTCCGCCGCCTGCCGCGGTCTTGTCGGGCGAGAGCGTCAACGCCGAGAACTGCTAGCCGCCGACGCCGAGCTCCCGTCTCACCGCGTCCATCACGCAGGCCTCATACTCCGCCTGGCAGCGCGCGTTGCAGGCCGCGAGCGCCGCGTTACCTGGCTCCTCCATCAGGTTCGGCGAGCCGGGCTGGGCGGCGGCCGTCACCGCGTCCGCGAAGAGCTCCATCACGCGCTCGCGCTCCTCGCATGTACACGCGCAGCCCTCGATCGCCCCCGGCGAGCTGTCCGAAAAGCCACCTCCGGGCGTCGCACGCTCCTCCGCCGCCGGAGCACCCTCCCCCCCGCCCGCAAACGCGTCGCCCGGCGTCGGCGCGCCGCCCTCCTCGGCCTCACCTTCGCCCCAGCCCGCGCGCGCCGTGTTCTCGAGGGCGTAGGCCCAGCCGAAGGGCGTCGTCATCTCGACATCGAGGACGCCGCGCTCGGGGCACGCGGCCGCCCGCAGCGCCGCCTCGTCGCCCCCCGTCGTCGGTCCGATGCGGGCGAGCTCGCGCTGAAAGGAGGCGAGCTCGAGGATGCAGTACTCCCCGCGGGCCCGCAGCGCGAGGCGCCGGTCGTCGAAGGCGACGACGTCGATCTTGAGCGGCCTCGCCTCGCCCTCGTCGTCGGGGACCGGCGTGAAGTAGCGCGCACGATCCCGATCGTGACCGCCGACGAAGGCCGCCGCGGCGCCGGTCTGACCGAAGGCGACGGGCTCGGGGAAGGTCAGCAGGAAGGTCTCTTCGGGCGCGTCGGACTCGGGCGCGCCGGCAGCGTAGCTGTAGAGCGCCAGGCCGATGAGACCCCGGGCGTCGACGTCGTCGAGGGCCAGCGCCGGGATCATGGTCGAGCCGAGCTCGTCCTCGCGGCCCGCGAGCGCAGCGATTACGGCCGCGGGCGTCGCCGCCTCCGCGCCGGCGGTCGGCAGCGCGGTCCGGTCCCCTCGACCGACGGCGCCGTGCAGCCCGCCGAAGATGTGCCCCGAACGCCGACTGAGACCCCCGCCCGAGCTCGCGGGGGCCGTCGCCGCCCCGCCCGGAGCGCCGCCGCCCGACCCAGTCGATGGCGTTGTCGACATGATCGTCTGCTCGAAGCCGAAGCTCAGCTTGAACGACTCGCGCCGCCCGACGGTCGCGGTGTCGATCTTCGTCGGCCCGTAGGCGGCGGTGTAGATCACCTTGAAGCTCGATCCGGCGGCCGGCTTGTTGCGCTCGAGCGCCCACGACTTCAGCGGAGCCCCGCCGCGACGGAGCGCCCGGTGAGAGAGCAGGCAGGCGCTGGGCTTGCTCGTGCCGCGGCGCCGCAGCTCGTCCTTGTAGCAGTCGAAGGGCGCGGCCGCGTCGACGCGCGAGCGCCCGAGCCACAGCCCGTCCAGGACATCCGACGAGCGCGCCCCCCCGAGCACCCGCACGCTGGCCTCCTTGCCGGTCCCGCCGGTCTCGACCGTGACCTCAAAGCAGCGCGCGCTGAGGGGGTCGAGGTCGAGCTCGTACTCGACGAGGGGACCGCGCTCCGAGAGCGTGATCTGCTCACAGCCGCCCTCGTAGACGGTCTCGATCCAGCCGCGCTCCCCGACCACGACCTTCGCCGTGTCGCGCCGGTAGTAGCGCCACGACGACGGCCAGCGCGAGTGCCCCCAGGTCGTGTACTCGGCGATGAACTCGGCGAACACACGGCCGAGCGGCGCGCCGACCGAGGGGCTCGTCTGGAGGCGCTCGTCCAGCCAGCGCGCGAAGTCGGAGGTCCCCTTCGCCATCGGCACGGGATGCCCGGCGAGCTGCCCCAGCAGCAGGTGAGGCCGCCCGCGGGGTCCGAAGCGCTCGGCGAGGTAGCGCCAGAAGCCGCCCGTCTGATAGTCCCAGAGCGTCTCGTCCTTGGCGGCGGGATCGTCCCGATAGCGCGCCCCGAAGGAGTAGTGCGTCCACTCGTCGACCGGCAGCGACCAGTCGTAGGGGCGCGCGCCGCTCGGGCGCACCGCGTGCGGCACGGAGGCGATGATCGACGTCCCCACGGCCGGGCCGTGCTTGGGGTGCGCCGCGACGCGCATGGCGGCGAAGGCGTCCGGGATGCCCTCCGTGACCCAATACACCCCGCGCTTGCCCTTCGTCCCGCCCGCGCTGATGGCGTCGACCGAGCTGTCGAGCGGCGCGTCGATCAGCAGCGCGTGCACGAGCTCGTGGTGGAGCGACCAGTAGAGGAGCGTGTCATTGGCCGTGCTGGCGTGCTGGACGTTGATCTCGATCCACCCGACCGCGTTCGTGTCGCCGAAAGGCGGCGACTGGGTCGTGGCGAACGGGCTCCCAGACGAGTGCGCGTAGACGCGGTAGAAGGGCGCGCCGGAGGTCGCGTCGTGGAACAGCGCCAGCCGCGGCGGCTTCGCTAGCGGCCAGCGCTGGAGCTCGAGCGCCGCCTCGTGCAGAGCGCCCTCGATCACCGCGCGCTTGGCCGCCGGGACGCAGTCGTTCTTCGCCGCGCGGTAGCTCGGTGTCCCCAGCGATGACTCGCGCTGATCGATGTTCGCCAGCTCCGTCGGCGCGTCGGCGTAGTCCTGGAGCGTCTTCCCGCCAGGCGCGCCGCAGAACACCCGGAACTCGCTCGTCGGCCACTTCCCGGCGGCTGCTGGCGACGACTTCTTGGGCGCGGGCGTCGGGCGCTCGGGCGCCGGCTCGCCCCCGCAGGCGAGGGCCGTGAGCGCGAGCATGAGCGCCGCGGCGCGGGCGACAGAGATGAGGGCGCGCATCACCGGCGATGCTAGCAGCCCGTGCAGCGCGCTCACGCCTCGTCCGAGAGCGTCCGCGCGGGGTGCATGCCGCGAAGCGCGTCGTGGCGCCTGGGGCTCGCGGCGACGCCGGCGACGCCCCGCCAACCTGGCGTACGAGCCGCCCAACCGACGAACGGCGATATCAAGCGAGGGCGCGCGAGACCGCTGCCACGAGCGTCTAGACGCCCGCGCCCTGGTATCCTCAGAGCCGCGCCGCGTCGCCCGGCGGAGCGATGGACATGACCGAGCCCGAACACTCGCTGCTCGAGGCCCGCATCTTCGAACGCGAGCTCGACCGCGAGCTCTTGGCGATGGAGCGCCTGCGGGCGACCCTCACGGCCGCCTTCATCGCCTTCACGGTGGTCTTCCTCGCCCTCGTCTTCGCGATCCGCGCGGCGGACTTCGAGGCGGCGCTGCGCTACCCGGCGAGCCGCTGGCTCCTGCTCCTCGCGCCAGCGCTCTACATCCCCGTCGTCCTCGCCCTGCGCCGGCACATCGACCGCCGCGCCGCCGCCCACCTCCCCGTCGATCGCTGGCGCCGCTACGCCGCCGCGGTCTTCGAGATCAGCCTGCCGACGATCGCCACCGCCCTCTTCGTCGAGCTCGCCGGCCCCGCCGCGGGGCTGCACAGCCCGCCGGTGATGCTCTACCCGCTGCTCATCGTCCTGTGGACCCTCGCCCTCGACTGGCGCGTCTGCCTCGTCGCCGGCTTCGTCGGCGCCGCCCAGTTCTTCGCGCTCTTCGCCGCGAACGCGCCGGCCCTGGCCGCGGAGCAGCCCAACTCGGTGCTCTCCGCGACCGCCCCCTTCGTCATCCGCGCGACGATCATCATGGCCACCGGGGTGATCGCCGCGCTCGTCGCCTCGCAGCTGCGCCGCCGCGTGATCGCCTCGCTGCGCGCCGCCCACAGCCAGGCCCGCCTGCGCCGCGTCTTCGGTCAGCACGTCTCGCCAGAGATCGTCGAGGCGATCCTCGACCGCGGCGCCGCCGACGAGCCGACGTCGCGCCAGGTCTGCGTCATGTTCTTCGACGTCCGCGGCTTCACGAGCTTCGCCGAGTCGCACACGCCGGCCGAGGTCGTCGCCTTCCTCGACCGCCTCTTCGCGCCGCTCCTCGAGGAGGTCAGCCGCCACGGCGGCGTCGTCAACAAGCTCCTCGGCGACGGCTTCATGGCGATCTTCGGCGCCCCCGTCGACGACCCCCAGCCCGAGGCGAGCGCCATCGCGGCCGCCCGCGCGCTCCTCGAGATCGTCGACGACCTCGTCGCCCGCGGCGTTCTCCCGCCGACCGAGGTCGGCGTCGGCCTCCACGCCGGACCGGCGATCACCGGCAACGTCGGCTCCGAGCGCCGCAAGGAGTACACGGTGATCGGCGACACCGTGAACCTCGCGTCGCGCATCGAGGGGCTCAACAAGCGCTTCGGCGCGAGGATCCTCGCCTCCGTCGCGGTCGTCGAGGCGGCCGGGGTCGTCGACGCCTGCGAGCCCCTGGGGGCGGTCGAGATCCGCGGACGCGCCGAGCCGGCGACGCTCTTCCGCCTCGCCTAGCGAGGAGCGCCGCGGCCGCGGACTCGTGCGCCCGAGCCCGAGGGGGCACGCGCCACGCGAGCGAGCCGGCGAGCACCTCCAGCCGCGGGCCTCAAGCAGCCTGTCTGATCATTCAGACCTCGACCCTGCCACGGGGCCGCGCGCTCGAAGGCGCCCGCCTCCGCGAGTGTCCCCCTCGCCGTCGCGGCCGACCGCGAGCCCGCCGCTCAGACTATGCACATTTAATTCGATCAACACCTTGACTATCCACCTGGCCTCCGTTACATCAAGGCAGCCGCACTCCGCGGCGCCCCTGGACCCCCGACCCGAAGGAAGGAGACAAGCAGATGAACGCGACGTGCCGATCTGATGTTTGGCTCCGTGGGTCGAGCGAGCGCCTGGGCGCCTAAGAGGCGCAGCGAACGTGAGACCCGCGGAGCGGACGTAGGACCCTCTGCGGCGCCGCAGGGCCGTCTTTTGGCGGTTCTCGGCCCACCTGACGCCGCCCACGACAGGGACCGCCGACGCGGCGGCCCCGGCGAGGGGGCGCGACGAGCCTAGGCCTCGGACCCCGAGCGACGCGCGCGAGCGCGCCACGCCCGGAGCTGACGCCCGCGCCGCCGCGCACCGGCGCACCTATGTGTGGTCATTCCACGAATGGCCACAGTTGACCCCGGCGCGCCCGCGCGGCGCCGCCGAAGGACCCACTATTGCGCGCTCTCTCAGGCTGACGGCCCGGAAAGACGGGCGAGGAGAAGCAACAGTCCAATGCACACCAAGCAGCACCTGAACGTCGGGACGATCGGCCACGTCGACCACGGCAAGACGACCCTCACCGCCGCCCTCACCAAGGTCGCGGCCGCCCTCTACGGCGGCGCGGCCCGGGCGTTCGACGAGATCGACAACGCCAAGGAGGAGCGCGAGCGCGGGATCACGATCTCGGCCTCGCACGTCGAGTACGAGTCGGAGCGCCGCCACTACGCGCACATCGACTGCCCCGGTCACGCCGACTACATCAAGAACATGATCACCGGCGCCTCGCAGATGGACGGGGCGATCCTCCTGGTCGACGCCAGCCAGGGCCCGGAGAAGCAGACGGTCGAGCACATCCTCCTCGCCCGCCAGGTCAACGTCGGTCAGATGATCGTCTTCGTCAACAAGTGCGACGTCGCCGACGAGGAGATGATCGAGCTCATCGAGATGGAGGTCGCGGAGATGCTCGAGGCCCAGGGCTTCGAGGGCTGCCCCTTCGTCAAGGGCTCGGCGCTCCTGGCCCTCGAGGGGGAGTCGACCGAGTGCATCGTCGAGCTCCTGCGGACGATGGACGAGCACTTCACGGTGCCCGTCCGCGACGAGGCCGGCCCCTTCATGATGCCGATCGAGGGGGTCTGCACGATCCCTGGGCGCGGCACGGTGATCACCGGCCGCGTCGAGCGGGGGACCCTCGTCCGCGGGGCGCAGGTCCAGGTGATCGGGCGCAAGGGCGGGAGCCCGGAGCCGGTGGTCGTCACCGGGATCCAGGCGTTTCACCGCGACATCCCGGCCGCCAAGGCGGGCCTCAACGTCGGCATGCTCCTGCGCGGAGTCGGCCGCGACGAGGTCCAGCGCGGTCAGGTGGCGATCGCCCCCGACTCGATCCACCCGCACGCCGCGGGCCGGGCCGAGATCTTCACGCTCACCGCCAAGGAGGGCGGGCGGCACACGGGCTTCGGCACGGGCTACCGGCCGCAGTTCTACTTCGGCGCCGCGGACGTCACGGCGACCGTCGACGTCGGTGAGAGCGGCTCGGTGAACCCGGGCGATCGCGCGGAGGTCTCCTTCACCCTCGCCTACCCCGTCGCCTGCGAGCCGGGCATGCGCTTCGCCATCCGCGAGGGCGGCAAGACGGTCGGCGCCGGCGTCGTCCTCGAGGTGAGGACGTAGGAGCACAATCAACACCAACCGAGAGCCCCGACGCCCGCCTGAGCGTCGGGGCTCTCTCCCTTGGTTCGACGCGGCCCGACCTCGCAGAGAAGGGGGTCGCAGCGCTCGCGGCAAAAATCCCCCGCGCGCACTGCACGATTTTCGCTTTGGCGCCAGCGACGGGCCTCCTAGCGTGACCCGGCCAAAGGGGCAGCTCGCCGCGCAAGCTCGCCGCGACGAGGTTGAGCCTCAGTCCGCCCTCTCTCCCCCGAGAGCACGCGTGAGCGGAGGCGGCCGACAGCGCGGGCGACCAGACCAGGAGGACAGGATGCCGACATACGGAGAGAAAGAGCACCTCATCAACAAGGCCGAGGCCTTCGAACACGCGACCCTCGGGGTCCTCCAGTCGGGGCGCGGCAAGCTCCCAGGGATCGACGCCTGGCAGGCCGGCGCGGTCGCCAAGGCGCCGACGATCATCTACGACATCAACGGCACGCCGCTCTTCTACGACTACGCCGTCAAGGCCGGGCGCACCCAGCTCGGCACCGTGCGCACCGCGGCGAGCAAGATCCTCGGCGCCCCCGACGTCGCCTACGAGTTCGGCGCGCGCTCGATCGACTTCAAGGGGCTCGTCGCCAAGCTCCTGCCGAAGGTGAAGAAGGCCCACCGCGGCAAGACGATCGGCGCGCCGCGCCTCGTCTGCTACTGCTACCCCAAGCTCGGCGTGCTCTTCCCGCTGACCGGGCCCGGGCGCGAGCGCTCGCAGGCGATCTACCACTTCAGCGGCAACGAGGTCCCGATCCGCGACCCGAGCACGCCGATCGAGGGCGAGTTCGCCTACTCGTTCTACGACAGCCTCAAGACCGCGACCCGCAAGAAGAACCTCGGCGTCTACGCCGTCGTCGACGACTACCGGGCCAAGCTCACGCCGGCCCTGCGCAAGAGCCTGACGACGGTCAAGAGCATCGACCTCCTCCACCGCAGGATCGAGCCCTGGCGGCTGACGAGCGAGATCGTCCGCGAGCTCGCCTACTGCCCGCACTACGCGACCACCGACGCCCGCGGCCACCACTGCTTCAGCGTCCACGGCCAGCAGAAGTGGGACTACTGCGCGGTCGCGACGGCGCAGATGCTCCTCGACTTCTTCCGCTACCACGAGACCCAGGACGACATCGCCCCGGCGCTCGGCTACAGCGCCGGCTCGGGCTGTCCCTCGGACCAGAGCGGCGGCTACGCGACCCTGTCGAACAACCACCTCAAGGCGACCTTCGACAACTCGGCGACCTGGGCGAAGGCGAAGGCCCACCTCCAGACCGGCAACCCGCTCAAGAGCGGGATCCCGGGGCACGCGCGCGCCTGCGCCGGCTACGCCTACCGCCGCTCCATCCTCATCCCGATCGGCGGCTCGTCGATCACCGATCGCCGCCTGCTGATCTACGATCCCTCGCCCTGGAACAGCGACTACGCGGTCGGGGGCAGCGTCTACTGGGAGAATTGGGACGCGGTCAACCACACCAACTTCATCTACGTGTCGATCGACAAGTAGAATGATCGACGCCGCCCGCAGCCGCCTCGGCGCGCCGCGGGTGCGGTGACGAGGAGGAGGGCGATGCGAGGCGGAGAGACGGACGCGGCGGCGCGCGAGCGCATCCGAGGGCTGGCGGCGAGCGCCCGCGAGGCCATGCCGGGGCGCGACGACGCCCGCTTCACCAACCTCCGTCGCGCCGAGGTCGGCGAGCCCGCCCTCCTCCGCGACGCCGCCGGCGAGCCCGCCCTCTGGCTCGTCCCCTTCATCGTCGACGCGGCGGCCTGCGGCTTCGCCCGCCTCTCCCTCGACGGCGACCTCGAGGGGATCGGCATCTACGGCGGCGC
>JAGQIT010000191.1 GCA_020431135.1 Myxococcales bacterium
GAGCGCGTCGCCGTCGACGAGCTGGGCGCGGAGGGCGTCGAGGAGGGCGTCGTCGGTCGGCGGCGGGTCGACGCCCTCGAGCCCCCACATGGCGAAGAATTGGCGGTTGGCCCCGCTCGCCCCGTCTGTCCCGACGACCAGGACGCCCTCGCTGGTCGCGTCGAGGGTCGCGCGCTGGAGGGAGAGGGCGCGCTCGAGCTCGGCGCCGCGGCTGCGCAGGGCCTCGGCGGCGGCGCGCGTGCGTTCGTTGGCCTCGCGGACGGAGCGCTCGGCGGCGTGGCGACACAGCGCCATCTCGATGTTCGCCTGGAGAACCCGCGGGTGGAAGGGCTTGACGACGTAGGCGAAGGACTCGGCCCGCACCGCCCGCGAGATGAGCTCGCTGTCGGAGTACGCGGTGAGGAAGATCAGCGGGACGTCGACGCGCTCGCGCAGGCGCTCGGCGACGTCGAGGCCGCTGAGTCCGGGGCCGAGGTTGATGTCGAGGACGACGAGGTCGGGGGCGGCCGCCGGGATCTCGCGGAGGGCGACCTCGCCGCGCGCCGCGTGCCCGCAGATCTCATAGCCGAGCTCGCGCAGGTGATCCTCGAGCTCCATCGCGATGAGGGCCTCATCCTCGACGATGTAGATCCGACGGCTCATCTCCAGTCAGCCCACCTCGTCGCGCGCTTGCAAGCCCACGCGGACGCAGCTCACCCGTTCACATCCATGGCCATGACTGTCAGAATAATTCATGGATCCCGGTCGGGACCATGGAGAGGGCTGCAGAATTGGCGGATCTCGGTGAGGAGTACCTGAGCCCGGGCGTTGCCCGAGAGATCGTCCAGTGCGTCCCCGCGCTCGTCCTCGTCCTCACACGCGAAGGCCTCGTCGAGTACATCAACCCCTTCTTCGAGGAGGTCTCGGGCTACGAGCTCGCCGACGTCCGCGGGCGCGACGCGTTCACGTTGTTCATCCCAGAGCGCGAGCGTGGGCGGGTGCGTTCGCTCTTCGCCGAGGTGCTCGCCGACGGCGGCCGCCGTGCTGACGTCTGCCCCCTCGTCACGCGCGGCGGCGAGGAGCGCGAGATCGACTGGTCCGCGCGCGTGCTCGCGGACGACGACGGCGTGTCGCGCCGGCTCATCAGCTACGGGCGAGACATCACCGCCGAGCGCCGAGAGCTCCGGGCGCGGCGAGAGCTCGAGCGGACGGCGCTCGAGCGTGAGGAGCAGCAGCAGCGGCGGGTGCGGTCGCTCCTGCAGTCGTTCCTCGACGCCTTCCCCGGCTTCGCAGCCCTCTACTCGCCCGAGGGTCGCGTCGTGCTCACCAACCAGCGGACGCGCGAGTTCAGCGGTCGGGCGGTCGACGACGATCGCCCGGCGTGGGACCGCGGCGTCCCGGGGATCGCCGCGCGTGACCTCGCGCGCTTCGCCGCGATGATCCGTCGGATCGCAGCGGGCGGCGAGCGTGAGGTCCTCGAGGTGACGGCCGCGGGGCGCGTCCTCGAGGCGACGGTGGCGCCGGTCGTCGGCGACGAGGGGGAGGGGATCACCCACATCGCCGCCTTCGCCTTCGACGTCACCGAGCGCACCCGGGCGATGCACGAGGTGGCGCGCAGCGAGGCGCGGCTGCGTGAGTCGCAGCGCCTCGCCGCCCTCGGCACCTGGGAGCTCGACCTGATCAGCGGGGAGCTGCGTTGGTCGGACGAGATCTACCGCCTCTTCGAGCTCGACCCCGCGGAATTCGGCGCCTCCTACGAGGCCTTCCTCGAGCGCGTCCACCCGGACGATCGCGAGCTCGTCGACGGCGCCTACAAGCGCTCGCTGGTCGAGCGCACCGGGTACGCGATCACCCACCGCCTCCTCCTCCCGGGCGGCCGCGTCCGCTACGTCAGCGAGCGCTGCCGGACGGTCTACGCGCCCGAGGGGACGCCGCTGCGCTCGCTCGGCACGGTCCAGGACGTCTCGTGGCAGTTCGAGATGACGGCGCGCCTGCGGCGGATCCTCGACAACATGTTCGCGTTCGTCGGGATCTTCGATCTCAACGGTCGCCTCGTCGAGGTCAACCGGGCGCCGCTCAACCTCATCGACATCCGCCGCGAGGACGTCATCGGCGAGGTGCTGTGGGAGACCTACTGGTGGTCCTTCTCCGCGGAGAGCCGGGCACGGGTGCGCGACGTCCTCGCCCGCGCCGCCCGCGGCGAGGTGATCCGCGGTGACTTCGTCGTCCGCACGAACGAGGGATACACGCTCATCGACGCGATGTTCGGGCCGCTCCGCAGCGAGAGCGGCGAGATCGAGGGGGTGATCGCCTCGGCGGTCGACATCTCCGAGCGCAAGCGGGCCGAGTCGGCCGCCCACCGCTCCGCGGAGCTCCTCCGCGCCGTCGTCAGCGGCGCGCCGATGATGCTCTTCGCGATCGAGCTCGACGGGACGATCAGCCTCTGCGAGGGCTCGGCGCTGGCGACCATCGGCGTCGCGCCGGGGGAGCAGGTCGGCCGCTCCGTGTATCAGCTCCACGGCGACGAGCCTGTCTTCTTGAGCAGCCTCAAGCGCGCCTTCGCCGGCGAGGAGGCGCGCTTCTGTGCGGCCCGCGGCGGCCTCTGCTTCGACGTCTTCCTCGCGCCGCGCCGCGACCACGAGGGGGCGATCGACGGCGTCGTCGGCGTCTCTATCGACGTCACCCGGCGACAGGAGCAGGAGACCCGGATCGCCGCCCAGCTCGCCGAGAAGGAGGTCCTCCTCCGCGAGATCCACCACCGGGTCAAGAACAACCTCCAGGTCATCGCCAGCCTCCTCCACTTCCAGGCCAAGCGGGCGCGCTCGCCGGAGGACGCGGCCGCCTTCGTCGAGGGCCGCGAGCGCGTCTTCGCGATGATCCTCGTCCACGAGAAGCTCTACGAGAGCGCCAACCTCTCCATGGTCGAGCTCGGCGACTACGTGCGCGCCCTGGCGGCGGCGCTCGTCGCCTCGCAGCCGGCGCGTCAGCGCGTCGCCGTCGTGATCGACGCCGAGCGCGTACGCCTGCCGATCGAGCACGCGCTGCCGAGCGGGATGATCCTCGCGGAGCTGCTGACGAACGCCTTCAAGTACGCGTTCCCCGGCGAGCGTGAGGGGAGGATCGACGTCCGGATCCGTTGGGCGGACGGCCACGTCGTCCTCGAGGTCGAGGACGACGGCGTCGGGGTCGACGACGCCGACGCCCTCCTCGCGGGCGGCGGCTTCGGCCTCCGCCTCGTCCGCACGCTGACGCTCCAGCTCGACGGCCACCTCACGGCCGCGAGCGCGGAGAACGCTGGCGTCCGGGTCCGCGTGTCCTTCGTCGCCGGCGACTGCTAGCGGCGTCGCGTTGCGCAGCGCGACGCCGTCCCGATCGCGCTGACGAAGCGCCGCCGTTCGAGGCTTTCTGAGGCTCTCAGCGGGGGGAGCCGGCGGGCGAGGGCCTCAGCCCGCGTCCTCGGCGAGGGCGTCGAAGAGCACGTAGGCGCGGCCAGCTCCGCTGCGCCCCGCGGGGCTGGCCTCGGGAGCGGCGATCACGAGATCTGTCGGCGCGCCGCCTCGGACCGAGCCCCAGCCGGTGACGACGCCGATGTACTCGCCGAGCGCGAGGTCGTCGAGGTGAACCCCGTCGTCGACGAGAACCTGCGCGCTGACGTCGGCCTTGCCGTACAGGAGGTAGGTGCCGCTCGTGGTGCGGAAGAGGAGCTCGTCGTTGCCGTCGCCGTCGATGTCGCGGACGCCCTCGATCGGCGGGAGCCTGCCGTAGGCGGAGAACTCGAGGTCGAGACCCTCAAGGTCGACGGTATAGCCGTGGCCGGGGAACGCCTCGAGGATATAGAAGCTGTCGCTGAGCGTCGCGCCGAAGACAACGAATACTGTCAGCGGGAAGTCCGAGTAGTACGAGGCTGCGATGACGACATCAGCGCGGCCATCGCCGTCGAGATCGCCGACGGCCGCCGAGTCGAAGTCGATGGGGTCGGAGAGGTCGCTGGATACGGCGACGAAGGTCGTCGCGGGGTCAAGCGCGAAGTCCTGGGCCCCAGCGCGGATCAGGACGTATGCCTCGGGCTCGAACGGGCCCCCGTACTCGGCGTAGACGACGTCGGCATAGCCGTCGCCGTTGACGTCGGCGGGGTCGAGGACGCGCGCGGAGTAGGGGGTGCCGAGGAGGACACCGCCGACCCCGGCCTCGAGGTCGGCGAGGTCGCTCGCGATCGGCTGCGGGTCGCCGTAGAGGAGCGCGTAGTGATCGCCGAAGCTGCCGATCTGGGCGAGGAGTAGGTCGTCGAAGCCGTCGCCGTTGACGTCGCCAACGCCGTAGAGCTCGCGTGACGGCTCGATGACGGCATCGGTCGAGGTGTCGATCGTGAACCCGCTCGCTCCGGCGGCGGTCGCCGGAAGATCGAGCGGGTCCGGCAAGTCGGCGGCGCCGAAGACTACGTGAGCGCGGGCGACCGTATCGCTATAGAGCGCTACGCCGAGATCGTTCAGGCCGTCGCCGTTGACGTCGCCGACGGCGACCGCCTTGGGAGCAGGGTGCTCATGGTTGAACTCTGTCTCCCCGTCCCAGACGTCGAGCAAGATCCCTGCGTCGGAGATCCCTGCCTCGACATCCGCGAGGTCGACAGGCTCGCTGTCGGTCTTGCCGAAGACCAGGAAGGCGACAGGGTGGAGCGGTCGGTTCGCGTTGATGAGCAGCTCGCCGAGGCCGTCGCCGTCGACGTCTTCGATCGGAATAGCGACGATCGCGTCGCCCACCTCGGCGCCGTCGATGACAAAGCCCGGAGCGGTCAGGTCATCCGCGCTCGCGCTCTCGCTCGCCGCGGTGTCCGTGTTCGCGGTGTCCGTGGCCTCTCCTCCGGGGTTACCGGAGCAGGCGCTCGCCCCGAGAGAGCACAGCAGGGGGGAGAGGAGGAGCCCGTGCCGCGTGCTGTCCATATCGAGAGGCTATCACGGCCGCGTGTCCTCTTTCGCCGGGCGACTGCTAGCATTTCGCGACTCGCTACGGCGCCCTGCAAAGACCCAGGTCTTCGTAGCCCTCGGGCGCGTCGCCCTCGTCGTACCAAGGGACGCACGCCTGACCCTCGCCGGGGCACGGGTCGGGCGTCGACGTCGAGCACCAGGGGGTGCAACAGGAGTCGGCCTGACAGCCAGGGACGTACTTTGAGCCGACGCAGGCGAGCCCCTGAGCGCAGTGGAGCGAGCACGGGTCGCCGTATTGGCCGTCGCCCGAGGAGGCCGGGACACACTCCCAGAAGCCGTCGTGGCCGCCGCTGTCGGGCACGCAGCGCTCATCCGGCGGGCAGTCTTGGGCGAGCGGATCGCAGAGCGGGTGGCACAGGATGATAGTCCCGTCCGCGAGGAGCGGGCAGTAGAAGCCAGGCGCGCACATCGGGTCGACGCGGGAGCCTGTGCACATTGCGAGGCAGACGCCCTCGTTGGTCTCCGGGTCGACGTCCCAGCACATCGCGCCCTCTTCGCACGAGTCGAACCCGCTGTAGGGGTCGAGCTCGACGACGCACGGCTCGCCGGGCTGGTCTGGGTTCGGGACGACCGGCGTGCACTTCAAGGCGTTCCACGCCGTGCCCCCGTCGTTGGCGTAGGGCATGCATTTCTGGCCTTCGGGGCAGTCCTGCCCCCAGACGTCGCAGTCGACGTTGCCGGGGTCGGGCGTGTCCGCGCAGCCGAGGAACATGCAGCCCGCGGTCTCGGTCTCGGTCTCCGTCCCCGCGACCGTCGCGGCCGCGGTCGCCGACGAGCCCGACGTCGCGCCTGTCATCCCGGTCGTCCCCGCGGTCGTCGACGACGAGGCGCTCGTGGACGTCGTCGTCGCGGTGGTCGACGTCGAGTCCCATGAGCCGCCGAGATCGAGGCAGGCCGGGAGCAGGACCATGAACAGGAGCGTCGCTCTCATGCGCGCTGGCACGGGTTCCAGCCTACCCTACCGGCTCACGCGGGCGTGTCCTCGCGTGTCCTCGTGGACCTGGGTTCTGCGCGCGGTCGCGTCGTTGGCGTTCATCGCGGCGTCCCGCGTCGAGGCTGGCGCGTCTGCGGGCGGCGCCGTACCATCCGGGCGTGCAGCTCCGCCGCATCGGCATCGGCTTTGGCTTGTGCCTCACGCTCTTCGTGGGCTGTGAGCGCGGCGGCCCGGTGGTCTCGCCGCTCGTCTCTGGGCCTTCGTCGGTGACGGCCACATCCCCCGCGGCGCCCGAGGCGTCCGCGGGCGAGATCCGGGGGAGCTCAGGGTCGACGGTCGTCCGCGCTGATCCGGCGCCCGCGTCCGTGCCGGCTC
>JAGQIT010000018.1 GCA_020431135.1 Myxococcales bacterium
AGGCCGGGATCCGGGGTCTGCCCCGCGTTCACAGCCGCGACGATCGCCACGACCGCGATCGCCACGCAGCCGCCGACGACGCCGAGATGGCGGCGCAGCGACGCGGGGCCGCGACGGACGAGCGCGAGGCCATCGACGCGCAGGAGCGCGACGACCGGGCGCCGCCGCCCAGCGCCGCGACGCCGCGCGAACCACCGACGCACAGACCCGTCGCGCTCCGGTGGGGGCCCCCCGAGCTGGCGCCAGAGATGGACCAGCGCGCCCGCCCCGAAGAGCACCGCGAGCGTCGACATCATGGTCGGCGTCGCCGCGAAGATCAGCCCCGCGCCGCCCGCGATCGCCGCGCTGAACCCGAGGAGGCGCCGCCCGGCGCGAGCGGCGTAGACCGCGTCGACCTGGGCCGCGAGGGTGATCGCCACCCAACACGACCCGACGAACCCGCGCCCGAGCGGCCCCAGCCCGTCGGCGCTCGGCGGCCCCGCGAGCCCGTACGCCACGACGGCCGCCCACGGCAGGTTGACCGCGACGAGATGGGCGAGGTGGAGCCGACGCCAGCGCCCCCGCGCCACCGGCAGGTGACGGAGGTAGGCGAGGCGCGCCGAGCCCAGGAGGAGCCGCATCGCCGCCCGCGTCGCTAGCAGGTAGGCGGCGAGCGCCCCCGCGAGGATCGCCGCCCGCGTCCCGACCTCGGCGCCGACAAGGGCCTCGCGGATCTGCGGCGGCGGCCATGCCCGACCGACGAACACCGCGGCGAAGGCGACCGCCAAGACCACGGCGCCGTAGGCGTTCGCGGCGTCGCGGTAGACCAGGCGCGTGACCAGGCGCTCGAAGGGGCGGAGAATGGGCATCGGCGGCGCGGGGATCCTCGCACAGACCGCCACGTCTTCGTCGCCGACGCTCGCCCTCGCGTCGCGCTCGCGCTCGACGACAGAAGCGCGGCGCCTCTCGCATGCCTCCGCCACCGTCGCCGCGACCGGCGCGAGGCTCCTCCGCGTCGCCGTCCCTCACACAGGCGCGACTAGCGACTCCGGCGCGAGGCTCGTCCGCATCAGCACCGGCGCACAGATTGGCGCTACACGTCCGGCGCGAGGCTCATCCGCGGCGGCACCCACAGACCGGCGCCACTCCGGCGCGAGGCTCGTCCGCATTCGCTGCGACGCCGCTACTCCTCCGGCGCGAGGCTCATCAGCATCAGCAGCGGCGACCAGGCGCCGTTGAGGGCGCTGGCCGTCGCCGCCTCGTGGCGCGCGCGGCCGTACTCGAAGCGGGTCCAGGCGGCGAGCGACGCCTGGGCCTGGGCCGCGCCGGCGTGGGTCGGCGAGCAGCTCAGACCGGCGAATCCGGCGCTCCCCAGGCGCGTGGTCCCCCCGAGGCAGATCCGATCGCTCTGGCCGAGTTCTCCCGCGAAGCCGTCATGCGCCACGGGGCAGGCGTTCTCCAGCGCCCGCTCGAACGCCGCCGCGCTCGCCGGACGCTGACGCGGGTCCTTGCTCAGGGCGGCGAGCACCAGGGCCTCGAGGCGCCAGGGGATCGCCGCGTCCGGGCTGACCTCGTTCGGCCGCCGCGGGATCGCGTCGAGGTGCCCGCGGAGCACCTGCTCATCGGTGCCGACGAAGGGCGGCCGCCGGCACAGCGCCTCGTAGAGGATCGCCCCGACCGCGTAGAGATCCGCCTGCACGCTCAGCTCCTGGCCGAGGATCTGCTCGGGCGCGGCGTAGTGCGGCGTGCCGTCGGGGCGGCGGCCGGTCGAAGCGGAGGGCGCCCCGCGCAGCGGCCTCGCCTCGCCGAGATCGATGATCCGGAGGTACGGCTCACGGCCGCTGCGCTCGCAGATCAGGCAATTCTCCGGCTTGAGATCGCCGTGGAGGAACCCCTGCTCGTGGATCGCCGCGAGGCCGGCGAGGAGGTGGCGACCGAAGGTGACGGCGTGACGCCAGGGGATCCCGCCGTCGAGGATACGCGCCCGCAGGCTGCGGCCGTAGATCCGCGGCATCACCAGAAAAGGCCGCGGGCGCTCGCCCTCGCGGCGGTCGACGCCGACGTCGTGGATCGGCACGACGTGCGGGTCGTCGATGCGGGCGCCGACCTGGGCCTCGGCGGCGACGCGCTCGATGAGGCCGCAGCCGGCCCCGTCACAGATCTGGCACTCGAGGCAGCCGGCAGGGGGGAGGGCGACCTTGATCGCGACGCGCCGACCGAGGCGACGATCGTGGCCGACATAGACATCCGCCGCGCCGCCGCGGGCGATGCGTGCCTCGAGGTGGTAGCGGCCGTCGAGGGTCCGACCGCAGAGCCCCGCTCCGTGGGGCTGCGTGGATGCAGGTGTCATCGTGATCGTGACCTCCGAGCGTCATCCATGACGCCGCCCTCGACCCTAGCACCGCGCCCGTACCGCCGGTTCGGATTTTATCTGTGTTGCATATCGCACGAATGACCGATAACACTCGCGCATGACCCGAGGGCGCCGCCGAGAGTTCGGCAAGGCGGAAGAGATCGCCAGCCTCCTCTCGCGCGGCATCGCCTACCCGACGATCGCTGAGCGCGTCGGCCTCTCGACCTCGCAGGTCAAGCGCCGCGTCCATAATATGCGCCTCCTCCTGGCTAAGGAGACAGGCGACAGCGCGTGGTCGGACATCACCGGGAAGACCCCGGTCGAGGTCGGTCAGGCCTACATCGCCCGCGCTGAGCAGCTCCTCGACGCCGAGGCGCCCGCCGAGTAGGGCGGCCGCGCTCGCCCCCTAGGCCGACGAAGCGAACATGTCCATTTGGACATGAGTCTTCGCGGACAGCTCCCGCGCGGCGCTCAGCTCACGGCCGGGAGGACGCCGAGGCGGCTGAAGATCTTCCACACCGGCGACGGCAGCCCGGCCAGCGGCTGGGCGAGCTCGTCCTTCTTGAGGTAGATCTCCTCGCGGCGGCCGTCGCTGTGCTCGACCTTCAGCGAGAGCTCGTGGCGGTTGGGGCTGCGCCGGCTGATCTCCTGGGCGAGCGGCGCCAGGGTGTCGACGAGGCGCTCGAGCATCATCATCAGGAGGTCGTGCTCGAGGACGTCCTTCTCGTCGAGGCGGACCCAGAGCAGGCGGCTCCGCCGGCGGACCGTCACCTTGACGACGTCGCGGAGGGCGTCGACCAGGCGGCGGAGCTCGGCGGCGTCCTCCGGGGTGGCGGCGTGGACCTCGGCCTCGCCGCCGACCTTGATCACCTCGCCGACCGGGGCCTCGCCGAGGGGCGTCACGAGGCGGATCATCAGGCCCTCCTCGGTCTCGAGCTTGCGCTTGAGCACGAGCTCCGTGACCTCGTCGGCGAGCTCGATCGACGCGAAGTAGTAGTCGTTGAGGTAGGTCCTGTCGGGCACGAGCGACTTCGACAGGAACTTCTTCTTCATGCCGATCTGGATGTTCACGTCGCGGGCGAGCTCACCGACCTTGTGGGCGACGCCCCACTCGGGCTCGGCGTCGAGGACGAAGGCCGCCTCGATCCCCTGCGGGTAGGTGACGACGGCGCTGGCCTCGGCCGTGTCGACGCCGCGGCGCATGCTGAACGCCCACTCCTTCTCCTCGAGCGGCGACTGGACGAAGAAGTTGTTGAGGCAGCCGGGGATCTCCGACTTGAGCTCGGCGACCTCGCGCGCGGTCGTGCTCTTCTTGCCCTCGAGGGCGGCCATCGCCTTCGAGCGCGTGCTGTCGTGGAGGCGCTGCGCGAACTCAGCGAGCTCCGTGACCAGCGGGCGGACGTCCGCGGGGCGGTCGGCGCCGACGTGGTTGATCTCGGGGATCACGTCGGTGAAGAAGGCCGCGACCGCGTCGAGCTGCTTGCTCGTCCCGGTCACCGCCTCGCCGAGGGCGCGCTCCTTGGCCTCGATGTCGGCCTGGACCATCGCCGCGCGGCCGACGTGGACGATGAACCCGCGGAGGATCTCGAGGAAGTTGTTCGAGCCCGGGAAGAGCCCGGAGTCGCCGAAGAGGTAGCGAACACCCATCGTCAATATCGCGCGCGGCGCGTGCCGCAAGATACGTCGCGGGCGTTATCGCTGTCCACGTTTTGCCGATTTCAGCCGGCCGCGGCGCGAATGCGTCAGGTGCGCAATGCGGTCGTTGTTGCCAGCCCAGGGCCGCCGCCGCATCCTTGCTCGCCATGTTGAACGCCCGTCACGCCCGTCTCATCGCCCTCGGCGCGCCCCTCATGCTCCTCGCGATCGCATGCTCGCCGCGCCCGCCCGCGGGCGACGGCGCGGCTCCGGCCGACGCGGCGCAGAGCGACGCGAGCGAAGCG
>JAGQIT010001500.1:0-948 GCA_020431135.1 Myxococcales bacterium
CGGCTCCCACGGCTCCCACGGCTCGTGGTGAGCGCGGCCGCGGCGCGGGCGTAGCGAGGGACGATGGGGTCAGCGACCGCGACAGACACTCGGGCCGAGGCTGACGCGGTCGAGGAGGCGATCGAGTCGCGGATCGCCGGACGCGGGCAGCGCGTCCACATCCTCACCGGCGCCGTCTGCAACAACAACTGCATCTTCTGCATGGAAGAGGATCGCGACGGTCGCAAGGTCACCAACTCGCGGACCACCGACGAGACCGTCCGCTGGATCCTCGCCCAGCAGCAGTCCTACGAGGAGGTGTGCTTCACCTCCGGCGAGCCGACGACCAACCGCCGCCTCCTCCCGTGGGTGAAGATGGCCAAGGACGCGGGCGCCCGCTGCATCTCGATGATGACCAACGGCCGCGCCCTCTCCTACGAGAAGTACACGCGGGCGCTCCTCTCCGCCGGCCTCAACCGCGTCTACATCTCGATCCACGGCCACACCAAGAAGCTCCACGAGGGNNCTGACCCGAACGCCAGGTTCGTTCGAGCAGACCGTCGACGGCCTGAAGACGGTCGCCCGCTACAAGCGCTACGGGATCGCCCTGCACACGAGCACGGTGATCACCAAGCGCAACCTCCCGCACATGGCGGAGATCTACAGCTTCCTCCGCGAGCTCGGCGTCGACCAGGTCGTCTTCAACATCATGCAGGCGAACGGCCGGGCGAACACCTACTTCGACCAGCTCTTCCCGACCTACACCGAGATCGCCGCCGTCGCCCGCGAGTTCCTCCGCGAGGCCGGCGCCCGCGAGGACCAGGTCCAGGCGTTCCTCGTCGACATCCCGCTGTGCACGACGGTCGGCCTCCCCGACTTCAACCGCGGCTACGTCGAGGACTACGTCCACTTCGAGCCGCCGCCGGAGGCGAGCAAGGGGCTCCTCAGCGAGGAGCTCCTCGCGGCCCG
>JAGQIT010001500.1:1055-1792 GCA_020431135.1 Myxococcales bacterium
TCTGGGGCAACTACCTGCGCCGCTACGGCTGGGACGAGTTCGTCCCGGTCACCGAGTAGCGCTCGCCTTTCCCGAGGTGTCCGCGCGCGTCGTCGCCGCTCTCCCGGGCGGGCGCGCGGGTGATCACGGCCTCCCACCCGTGATCTCCCGCGCGCCCCCGCAGGACTCGTCTCGGCGTCGCGGCGCGGGGCGAAGCGCAGCCGCAGCGCATCCTACGGCGCCCCGCACTTCGCCCAGATCGTGATCAGCTCCTTGTCGGCGTCGCTGAGCGGGGCCCCCGGCGGCATCTCGCCCTCGACCACCACCTCGGCGGTCTCGAAGGGATCGAAGAGCGCCGCCTCGTGGGTGTCGTAGTTGAAGTCGGCGGGCGCGTTGGCCCGCGACGCGCCCGAGAGCTGCGTCGAGTGGCAGCCGACGCAGCTGTTCCACAGCGTCATCTCCTCGAAGCGCGGGACCTCGACGGCGGCGCAGTCGACGGACTTGAGCTCGTCGCCGTCGTCGCCCTCCTCCTCTGGGTCACAGGCGAGGCCGCCGGCGAAGGCCGCGGTCAGGGCGAGAGCGATGAGGGTCTGAAGGTGTCGAAGTCGCATGTCAGTCTCTCCTAGCTGAGCGTCGGGCTCATGAAGTGAGGGACAGCAGGCGCCGTTTCCTTACATCGAACTCGAGAAAAAAATCACAGGGCGCAGGCGCGCGTCGAGGCGCCTGCCTCCGAGGACGCCACGACGCGCGCCCGCGAG
>JAGQIT010000192.1 GCA_020431135.1 Myxococcales bacterium
GGCCGCCGGGGTAGGCGTAGGAGGTGACGCCGGTGTAGCCGATCTGGATGATGCCGAAGGGGTCGTTGCTCTCGGCGAAGTGGGCGCCCTCGGAGGTCAGGACGTTGGCGACCTCGAAGTTGCCGATCGCCGTGTAGTTGCCGACGACGTTGCCGTCGAGGGTCACGTCGGCGCCGCCGGTCGGGCGGATGATCTGGGCGTAGTGCTGGTTGTAGCCGGTGCCGGTGACGAAGGCGTAGCGCGAGAGGAACTGCGCCGTCGGGACCATCTGGTACATCCCCGGGTCGCCGGTGCCGGCGTTGGGGTTTTGGCTCTCGAGGAGGCCGACCGGGAGGAAGGGCCCGTCGCCGTTGGCGACGAAGCTCGCCTTGGTCGCGATCTGGGTGAACTCGCCCTTGTTGAGGGTGACGGGGAAGCCGGGCTGGGGCGGCGTCGCGTTGATGGTGACGCCGTCGTCGCCGCCGTAGATCCGCCAGTGGTAGCTCTCGTTGTTGCGCTTCGGCGCCGCCGCGAGGACGTACTCGTCGCCCCAGTACTCGAGCGGGAAGGTCGCCTCCTCCATGTGGTCGCAGTAGACCTGCGAGGCGTTGGGGACGTTGGCGCACTCGGTCGCGCCGACGAGGTGGAGCGGGCCGCTGGCCTCGATGATCGTCCCCGAGAGATCGCCGCCCTTCTGCTGGGCGACGACGACGTTCATGAGCTGGAAGCGGTTGAGCGTGAGCTGGTGCGACTGGCCGTCGGAGAGCGCCGGGATCCCGCCGCCGCCGGCGGTGCTCCCCTTCACTGTCATGTTGACGGTGGTCCCGTCGCTGACGGCGATGGCGCTGAAGTAGCTCGGGTAGGCGCCGACGGTCCCCGGGTACGAGGTGACGACGTAGTTGCCGGTGAGGGCGTGCTCCGGGAGGAGCATCGACGCGTCGTTGGTCGCCGTCGAGCCGATCGGCGAGTGCTGGTAGGCGACGATCGGCAGGTCGGTCTCGAGGCGGTAGACGCCGCCCTGGCGGACGGTCGTGTAGCTGTCGATCTCGGGGTGGCCGAGGATGAAGGTCGCGGCGCCCTCGGGCGGGATCGTCACCGGCGCGCCCTGGGCCATCTCGACGTTGCTGTCGTTGGGGACGAAGTAGAGCTGCGCCGTGACGGTGTCGGTGCTCGAGATGTTGCCGGCGATCAGCGAGTCGTTCTTCGACGGGTCGTTGGCGTTGTTGTAGTGGTTGTCCATCTTCATCGCCAGGAACGAGCAGCCGACCGAGCTCGGGGTCAGCTCGATGAGCTCGCAGGCGGAGATGCACTGGCCGCCCGCGCACGACTCGCCCGGCTCGCAGGGGACCGGGTCGCCGTAGCTCAGGCCGTCGTCGGCGCAGATCTGGTAGCTGCTGTCGTCGGCGCAGATCTGGTTGCCGGGCTGGCAGATCTGCGGGTCGCCGGTGGTCGAGGTGTCGCCCGTCGTCACCGGCTCCGTGGTCGAGCTGTCGGTGGTCGTCGTGTCGGGCCCGGTGGTCGTGGTCGTGTCGGGCCCGGTGGTCCCGGTGGTCGTCGTCCCGGTCGTCGAGTCGCTGTCGCTGCCGCTGCCCGCGGTGGTGGTCGTCTCGCTGACGGTGGTCGTCCCGGGCGAGGTCGTCGTCGAGGTCGTCGCCGTCGAGGTCGAGGTGGTGGCGGTGGTCGCCGTGTCGCTCGCGGTGCCGACGGTGTCGTCGCCGGAGCACGCGGTGAAGAGGGTGAGGGACGCGACGGTCGCGAGATGTATACGCATCGGCGCATCATACGGCCTCTTCACCGCCCACCCGCGCGCGATGAGCACGGCTGCGCGTGGCAAAAGTCCCGCGCGCCTCGCAGGCCCAGACTCGTACAGCGGCGCCGCGCCGAGGAGCGTTGGGGCGAGCTGCAGTGAGGTCGTGAGTCCCCAGCGGCAGGTCAAACAGGCGACAGGTTGAGCCTCGCCTGCGTGCTCGGGCGGCGCCTCGCCAGCGGCCCGCGCTGATCCTGCGGGGGGTCTCGCGGCCGTCTGCGGGCCCTCTGGCGGTCGTCTACAATCACCGGCGATGTCGCGCCTAGCCGTGCCGATCTACTTCGTTCTCGCGTTCGTGATCTCGTGGGCGGCGATGGCCTTGGCGGCGGGCGAGGGCGGCTTCCCCATGGATCCCGACGACGCGGCGCTCGTCGGCGGCGCGGCGCTCCTCGGGCCGACCGGCGCCGGGATCCTGATGACGGCGCTGACCGGCGGCAAGGCGGCCCTGCGCGACCTCCTGCGCCGCCTCGTCCGCTGGCGCGTCGGCGGCCGCTGGTACGCCGTCGCCCTGCTGACGGCGCCTGTGACGGCGTTCGCCGTGCTCATGGTCCTCGCCCTGGGGGCGCCCGTGTTCACGCCGGCGATCTTCAGCGCCGAGAACCCGGCGAGCTTCCTCCTCTCGGGGGCCGCCGCCGGCGTCGCGGTCGGGCTCTTCGAGGAGATCGGCTGGACCGGCTTCGCGGTCCCGCGGATGCTGAGGCGGCGCGGCGCCGTCGCGGTCGGGCTCCTCGTCGGGATCCTGTGGGGGCTGTGGCACTTCCCGATGTTCTGGGAGGTCGACAGCTTCGCCGGCGGGCTGCCGCTCGTCGTTCTCCTCGCCCGCCTCTTCGCCTGGCTGCCGCCGTACCGCGCGCTCATGGCTTGGGTGTACGAGAACACCGAGAGCCTCCTGGTGGTCGTGCTCATGCACGTCAGCCTGGTCACCAGCCTGATGTGCATCGAGCCGGTGATGGCGCGCGAGGACGTGCTGACCTACATCCTCGTCCGCGGCGCGGTGCTCTGGGGGATCGTCGCTGTGCTTGCGCTCGCGCGGCGACGGCGGGCCTAGCCTCGCGCGGCACGAGCCCGATGTCGTCGCGTGCGGCGATCGTCGGCCCTGAGTGTCTCAACGACCCCCCCGCTGTTCCGCGCCGTGCTGCGAGTTCGGCGGGACGAGCCCGAACGACGAGGACACGCGAGGGCGCGGGACTCTTGCTGCGGCCGGCAGGTCCGTCGCCGCCGGCGATCGCCGATCTAGCTGTCCCCTGGATGCGCGCGGCGGCGCGGGGCGTCGCCGGCCGCCGGGAGCTCGAGCGGCCCGAAGGTCCGCTCGACGATCGCCAGGAGCTCGCGGATGTCGGCGGCGCGCTGGCGGCGGTTGTAGAGGAGCACGCTGGCGACGACGCCGAAGAGGGTCAGCAAGGAGATCCCGAGCGCGATCGGGTGGGCGCCGGCGACCGCCACCGGGGCGACGACGAAGACCGCGATGCCCAGGCAGGCGACGACGAACTCGAGGCGCTGCGCCGGCGTGACGGCGTAGCGGCGGACGTGGACGTCGAGCCGCGAGCCGCGGGCGGTCGGCGTCAGCCGCCCGGTGACCGCCGGCCCGATCCGGAGGTCGCGCGACGCGAGGGCCTCGCCGGCGGTGACCAGCGCGCGCCACGGCTTGTAGAGCGTGAAGCCGTCGCCGTCGACGACGAAGAAGGGGTCGCTGCCCGTCGCCTGCTTCGCCCGCTTCGCCTGCGCGCCGGTGAGGACGGGCGGGTTGGACGGCCGCCGCAGGAGCTCGAGGGCCTCGCGGGGGGCCTTCGCCAGGGCGTAGGAGCGCTGGCTGCGGGCGAGGGTCGCCGCCGCGGGGTCGCGGCGCTCGAGGCTCTCCGTCACGCGGAGCAGTGTAGCGGGTCGCGGGTGTCCCCTCGGTCTGTCGCGCGAGCGGGGCGGCGCTCACTCGACGGCGGCCTCGCGCGGGTGGCCGCCGCCGCGGCGACGGACCCAGGCGCCGAGGGTCGAGCGCGGCACCTCGAGGAGCTTCGCCGCCTTGCGGATCGACCCGGCTTCGCGGATCACCTGGGCGAGGAGGGCGTGGGTCATCTGCGCGTAGGTCCCGCGGGGGATCGCGAGCGTCCCCGCGCCGCCGCCGTGGCGGGTCGTCTGCGCCGGGAGGAGCTCCGCGGCTGTGATCGGCCCGTCGCCGGCGGCCGCGGCCCGCAGGAGCGCGTTGCGGAGCTGGCGGACGTTGCCCGGCCAGGGGAAGCGATCGGCGGCGGCGATCGCCTCGTCGGTGAGGATCACCGGGCGCCCGAGCTCGCCCTCGATCGTCGCCGCGAAGCGCTCGAGGAGGAGCGGGACGTCGCCGCGGCGCTCGCTCAGCGCCGGCAGGTCGACGGTGAGGATCCCGAGGCGGTGGTAGAGATCCTCGCGGAAGCGGCCGTCGGCGATCCAGCGGTCGATCGGTCGGTGGGTCGCGGCGACGACCCGGAGGTCGACGGCGATCTCCTGCTCGCCGCCGACGGGGATCACCCGCCGGGTCTCGAGCACGCGCAGCAGCGTCGCCTGCAGGGGGAGGGCGAGCTCGCCGACCTCGTCGAGGAAGAGCGTGCCGCCGCGGGCGCGGACGAAGGCGCCCTCGTGGGCCCGCATCGCCCCCGTGAAGGCGCCGCGGACGTGACCGAAGAGCTCGCTGGCGCAGAGCGCCTCCGGGAGGGCGCCGCAGTTGATCGCGACGAAGGGCCCGCGGCCGCGCGGGCTGAGCTCGTGGAGGGCGCCGGCGGCGAGCTCCTTGCCGGAGCCGGTGGGTCCCTTGAGGAGCACCGTCGTCGGCAGCGGCGCGAAGCGGCGGAGCTCCGCGAGGAGGCGGCGAAACGCCGGCGAGCGCCCGAGCATCCCGGCGGGCAGGGCCGCGTCCTCGCCTTGGCCCTCTGCGTTCGGCGCGACGACGCGGCCGCGCCAGCGCCCGAGGCGGAGGCTGGTGTTCGGCCGCAGCCACGCCTGGCGGACGCGGACGCCGTCGACGTAGGTGCCGTTGGTCGAGCCGAGGTCCTCGATGATCCAGCCGCCGCCGTCGCTCGAGATCCGCGCGTGGCGGCCGGAGCAGGCGGGATCGGCGAGGCGAAGATCGGCGGCGGCCGAGGTCCCGAGAACGAGCGCGCGCTCGCGGGGCAGGGGGAGGGGCGCGCGATCCTCTGCGACGAGCGCGAGCGCCGTCGGCCCGTGCGCGCGGCGGATCTCGGCGGTAGCCTCGTCGTCGGCGCGGGGGCGCGGCGCGGGGACGTGGTGAGGGCGGAGCGGGAGCGGTCGGAGCGGCTGCACGGGGGGGAGGTCGGCCCCGATCACTCGCTGTTGCGCGCGTCGTCGATCGTCGCGGCGGCGCGGCGGTGAGGATGAGGATCTAGTCGCGCTCGACCCGTCGCGGTCGCAGGCGGGCGATGAGATCGTCGGCGAGCGCCGCATCGGCGGCGCAGCGGACCGCCCGGTGCCCGCGCCCGCGCGACTCGAAGCTGACCTCGCAGCCGTCGATCCCCTCGGCCGCGAAGAGCTCGAGGAGATGCTTGCGGAAGTGCTCCGCCGTGCCCTCGGCGTTCGGGCCGAAGAAGTCCCAGAGGAGGTGCGCGCGCGGGCTCGACATCGCCGCGAGGATCGACCGAGCGGGCGCCCGCGGCAAGCCCTCGCCGCCGGGCGGACCGCCGCGCTCAGTGGGGCGCCGGCGGCATCTGTCGATCGGTGTCGGCGATCAGCTCCTCGGCCGTGATCTCCGGGGCCGCGCGCTCGCCCTCGAAGTCGAGGAGCCCGAGCGCCGCGTAGTGCGGCCGGATGCGATCGCTGAGGAGGTTGATCCGCTTGAGGTTGGGGATCAGGCGCTTGAACATCATCCGCCGGAAGCGCTCCATGTACTGCGAGCGCAGGACCATCGCGTCCCAGTCCTTGCGGCTGATCACGTGGCCGAAGTACTCGTCGTAGAACTCGTGGGCGAGGAAGCGGTTGCGCATCAGGACGGCGACCTCAAAGGCCCAGTCCTCGCGCTCGCGCCGCTCCTTCTCGGGGAGCTGGTGGTAGTAGTCGCGGAGCGCGAGGACGCCGTAGTGGACGTGGCGGGCCTCGTCGGTGATCACGTAGCGCAGGAGCTGGCGGAGCAGCGGCTCGCGCGTCGACTGGCGGATGATCCCGAAGGCGCCGAGGGCCAGGCCCTCGATCATGATCTGCATGCCGAGGAACTTGATGTCCCAGCGGCTGTCGCTGATCAGCGCGTCGATCAGCGTGAAGAGGTTGTCGTTGACCGTGTAGCTCTTGCACAGCTTGGTGTCGAGGTAGCGGTGGAAGACCTCGACGTGGCGGCCCTCGTCGACGACCTGCGTCGAGCCGTAGAGCTTGCCGTCCATCCAGTCGACGGCCTCGGTGACCTGGCAGGCGGCGAAGAGGGCGCCCTGCTCGCCGTGGAGGAATTGCGAGAGGATCCACGAGGTCAGCCCCCAGCGCAGGGTCTGGCGCTGGCGCGACGGCAGCTTGCGGTACTGATCGAACTCGGCGATCGGCAGCTCGTGCTCGGGGAAGAGCTCGCGCGCCGGATCGTAGGGATCGACGTCGACGCTCCAGTCGATATCGGTCGTCGCGTTCCACTGCGAGCGCTTGGCGGCCTCGTAGATCTTCGTGAGATCGGGGCGATCGCGGGTGTAGGTCCAGTCGAAGCGGACGTCGTGCTCGGTCCGCATCGTCGTCCGCTCCTTGCGCCCGCCGTGGAGGATGAGCCCGCGCAGCGCCGGCCGCAGGAGGCTGAGCGTGACCTTGACGTTGCCCGTGCGCACGGCCTGGCGGATGAGCTCGCTCGGCTTGAGGTCGCGGACGCGGGTGGGGAGGGTGCGGAGGTCCATGGGCCTACTCCTGGGCGGGGCTGGGGTTGCTGGTGTCCGGGAAGAAGAGGGTGTGGGCGAGCGCGTAGGTCGGATCGTTCGGGCCCCAGAGCGCCTCGCCGAGCTCGCCGGCGGCGGCCCGCAGGACGACGCCGCTGGCGACCTGGAGGAGCGCGCCGCGGATCGCCAGGCCGCCGCGGATCACCCCGCGGCCGTCGATCCGGATGAAGCGCTCGACGACGTCGAGGATCGGCGCGACGCGATCGGCGACGATCGCTCGCCCGGGGCCGTCGGCGGCGAGGAGCTCGCGCAGGAGGATCCGCGCGAGCTCGGCGTGCTCGTCGATGAAGGCGACGAAGGCGGCGAGGACCCGATCGAAGCGCTCGACGAAGCTGTCGCCCGGCGACATCGCCTGGCTGAGGGCGTCGCCGAGCTGGCGGAAGGCGCGGTCGACCACGGCGGCGTAGAGGCGCTCCTTGGTCGGGAAGTGGTAGAGGAGCGACGGTCTGCGGATGCCGACGGACGCGGCGATGTCCGCGAGCCGAGCGGCGTGCGGGCCGTAGGTGGCGAAGGCCGCGGCGGCGGCGTCGAGGATGCGCTCGGAGGTCGCGCGGCGGGAGGTCGCGGGGGGCCGGGCCATCGCGCGATCGATTATCTACTCGCGAGTAGATAAAGACAAAGGGGTTCTCGGCCGGCGAAAAATGCGCTCAGCGGCGCGCGCATGCGAGCGCTGCGCAGGGCGGTTCGCCGTCGACGCCCGAAGGCCTCCGCGGATATCGTCGACGGCGACGTGAGCGAGGAGGCCTCCGAGCTAAAGAGCCGCGTGTCGGCGATCAAGGAGCTCCTCGAGGCCTTCAAGTTCGAGCGCGCCGTCTACATGGCGATCACGCTGCTGTCGCTCTTCGTCCTCCTCGCCTGCGCGACCTCGCTGATCGCCAGCAGCCGCGAGGGCATGGCCGAGGCGGTCGGCCTCTTCGGCGCCTCCGGGGCGATCACCTACACGACCGGGCGCCTCCTCAAGATGTGGAGCGACGCGATCCGCATCCTCGCCAAACAACCCGCGGAGGACGACGACGGGTGAGGGAGGCGGTCGATCTCAAGGCGCTCCGCAAGGCGTCGCAGCGGGCCGGCCTGGTCACGCTCCTGGGCGGCCTCCTGATCTTCGCCGGCCTCGGCTACAGCGCCTGGCGCCTCGTCGGCCTCCAGGCGGAGGTCGAGCACGTCGAGGGGGAGATCGCCGAGCTTCTGCCGGTGCGCGACGAGCTCGCCCGCGAGAAGGAGGCGCTGAGCGTCGCCCGCGAGGCGCTCGCCCGCGACAACGAGGCGCTCGTCGAGACCCGGACCAAGCTCGAGATCGAGATCGCGTCGCTGCGCGCCGAGCGGGACCGCCTGCGCGACGGCTACCGCGAGGTCGTCGAGATCGCCGAGAGCCGCGAGGCGCCGCGGCTGCTCAAGCAGGAGCTGCACAAGCGGGCGCCGCTCACCGCCTTCGCCCAGCCGCAGGCCGAGTCGCGGCGCGTCGACGGCAAGCGCTCCGCCTTCGCCGCGTGGATCGAATTCCCCGAGGCCCAGCGCGAGCAGGTCGCGGCGATCTCCTACATGTTCAACCACCCGAGCTTTCGCGAGAAGACCAAGCGGGCGACCGATCGCGCCGCGGGCTTCCGCGTGGAGTACATCGGCTGGGGCTGCCTCGACTCGGTGGTCGCGGTGATCGAGCGCGTCGACGGCGGCCGCGAGACCCTGCACTTCGACATGTGCGCGCTCCTCAAGGAGCGCGGCGAGGCGACCGCGAAGGAGCCGTCGATCCTCGATCGCCCGACGATCGATCCGGGGATGATCTTGCAGGAGCCGCTGCGGCCCGAGCGGCGCCTCGAGCCGTCGAAGGTGACGCCGACGAAGGTCGATCCGCGGGCGCTGGAGCAGGTCGACGAGCGCCTTGTGCCGAACAAGCAGCCGTCGCTGACGAAGACCCCGGCGACGACGAAGACGCCGACGCCGACGAAGACCCCGTCGAAGAGCCGCGGGGGCTAGTCGCCTAGTCGCCTGCGGCAAAGCCCCTCGCGCTGCGCCTGCGGTGTCTGCGGGGTCGCCGCACTCCTCGCCGTGGGCCCCGCAGAGGGCTGATTGACTGTTCAGATCGTGGTCCGAGGGACGAATTCGTCGATCGTAGGGCCGGTGGATCGTGTATGAGTTCAATGTACGCGCTCGCCGTGGTCGCCGGTGCGCGCGTCACAGCGGAGCCACGCGGTGAGCGACGGTCAGAGCAAGAGCGAAGCAGCGGAGCGTGACGGGGCGATCCCGGGCCTCCCCGGCGTCTCCGGCAGCCTCCGCGAGACGCGGATGCCGGCGCTGCTCTGGGCCCTGACCGCGGCCGAGGCCACCGGCTGCCTCAAGGTCAACCACGAGGGCACCGAGAAGTGGGTGTGGTTCACCGAAGGCCAGCCCGTCTTCGCCCGCTCGAACCTCAGCGACGATCGCCTCACCGATCGCCTGCTCGAGCGCGGCCTCCTCAGCCGGGCGCAGTACGAGGACGCCCAGGAGCTGATCGCCAACAAGGGCGCGCGGCGCAGCGGCGAGGTCCTCGTCGAGGCCGCGCTGATCCGCCAGAGCGCCCTCGACGAGGCGCTCCAGGAGCACCTGCTCCACATGTTCGACGCGATGTTCCTGTGGCCGGACGCCGACTGGAGCTTCGACGGCGGCGACACCTGCGACGAGGCCGTCACCCTCGGGACGCCGACGGCGGCGATCATCATGAGCGCCGCGCGCAACCGGATCCACATGGACGAGCTGTGGGCGGCGATCGGCGCCCGCGAGCAGCGCCCGCGCCTGCGCGACGCGAGCAGCGCGGACCGCCTCGTCGACGCGCTCGAGCTGACGCCCTCCGAGGCGATGTGGCTGCGCCGCTTCGACGGCAGCCAGAGCCTCGCGCACATGCTCGGCGAGTGGGACACCGAGGAGCGCGAGCTCATCTCGGTGGTCTTCATCCTCCGCCTGATCGGCGCCCTCGACCTCGTCTAGCCCCGCGGTGAGGAGCCGCGCCGGGTCGGGTCCGACGGCTGCGGCGCGCGAGCGCTAGTGACTGCGATCGCGAGAGGCGTGGCGATCCGGCGGGCGCGCTCCTAGACTGCCCGTCGTGCGCCGCTTCCGTGCGTGGCTGACAAGCCTCCTGTCGCTCAACGGCTCGCCCCGGGGGATCGCCGCGGGCTTCGCCGTCGGCCTCGGGCTGTCGCTCGTGCCGATCCCCTTCGCCGGGATGTTCGTCGCCCTCGCGCTGGTCCCCGTTCTCCGCGTCAACCCGGTCGCCACCTACCTCGGGACCGCGGTCGTGAACCCGTTCACGGGGCCCTTCATCTACTTCTTCGAGCTCTGGCTGGGGATGCGCCTCTTCGGCCATACGGCGCCGGCCTGGGCCGAGCTCCAGGCCCTCGACGGGCTCGGCTGGTGGCGGCTCTTCAGCGAGCTCCTCGGCCCCTTCCTGGTCGGCGGCGGGCTGCTCTTTCCGTGCGCGGCCGCGCTCAGCTACGCCGTCGTCTACGCGGCGGTCCAGCGCTGGCGCGCGAGCGTGCGCGGCGGCGCGGGCCCGAGCGAGCCCGAGGGCGCCGCCGAGCGGATCGCGGACGGGGCTTTGTCCGCGGGCGTGAATGGGAGACCATCCGATGATGGTGACGACGTCGCTCGATGAGCAGGTCGCGGCCCTCGAGGCCCTCGCCGCTCATCTCGAGCGGCCGGTGGATCCAGAGGAGGTCATAGCGACCGAGAGCCAGCTCTTCCCCGGCTACCTGATCGTCGAGGGGGGACAGGCCCACTTCCTGTGCTCGCGCTTCGGCGCCTGGGAGGTGATGGTCAGCTTCGCGGCGGACGAGGCCGCGGGCATCGAGGTCCATGAGAGCTTCGCCGGCTCGGGGTACGAGCTGCGAGTGCTGCTGCGCGGCCAGCTCTTCCGCTTCAGCGGCCTCGACGGCGACACGGCGAGGCGCGTCGCACGTGAGCTGGTCGCCTCGGGCGGTTCGGTCGGCGGGGCCGGCGGTCGGGCGCGCAAGGCCCCGAAGCGCGGCCCGGCGCGGGCCTTCAGCGAGCGGATCCAGGCGCCCTCGGCGTACGTCGTCGAGGCGGCCGCCGAGGCGCCGCCCGCCGCGGCGCCGTCGTGGAGCGGCGCGCCGACGACCCTGCCGCAGGAGTACAACGCTGCGCAGGAGCCGGCCGCGGCGCCGTCGTGGGGCTCGAACGGGACGAGCTGGGGCGTCCCCGAGGACGCCGACGAGGACGACGACGAGGAGCTCTTCGACGCTGAGTTCGACGCGGACGACGACGACGACGAGCCCGACGGCGACGAGCCCGACGGCTACACCGAGGCCGAGCTCGAGGCGATCCTCGACAAGTGGGAGGACAACACCGAGAGCGCCCGCGAGACCGCCAAGGTCAGCGCCGCCGCCGAGGCGATAAGCCCGGTGCGTCGGGGGATCGTCGCGGGCGTCATCAACTTCGTCGCCACCCTCTTCGTGATCACCGGCGGCCTCGACGAGCTCTACCTCGATCCGGAGCTCGGCTTCGTCGCCGGGCCCGCGCTCGCCTGGCTCTTGATCGCGGTCCCCGGGGGCCTCGTCGCCAGCTTCGGCCGGACCTTCGTGATGATCTTCTACGGCCTCCTGGCGGCGGCGGTGACGGTCGGCGTCGTCGAGATCGCCGGCGGCGCCGCGATGGCCTCGATCGCCGGCTGGTTCATCCTCAGCCTCGGGGCGATCCGCGCGTACTACGGCGAGAACGCGACGCTCAAGGCCATCGCCGTGACGCTCGGGATCTTCATCTTCACCGGCGGCCAGGCGATCTTCATGCCCAACGGCGGCCTCGCCCTGCAGGTCGGGGTCTTCTGGGGCGTCCACGCCCTCCTCGAGAAGATGACCGTCAGCAAGCAGCCGGCGTAGCCGGGGCTACGACTCGTAGCTCGGCGACTCCTCGCAGATCCCGTCGTCCCAGCGGATCGTCGTCGCGTCGCTGAGGCAGAGGTCGTAGATCCCGAGGATCGAGTCGACGTCGATCGGGTTGCCGCGGAGGTCGATCCCGTCTTCACCTGCCGTGTCGTGGCTGAGCTCGCGGAGGGGCGTGAGGTCGCGGATCGCGTTGTCGCGGAGATCGAGGCTGGAGATCCCCGTGAAGGGCGTGAGGTCCGTGATGTCGCAGCCGACCGCGACCAGGAGGTAGAGCTGGTCGCGGAGCCACGAGATCGCCGAGAAGTCGAGGCCGAGGACGCCGCTCAGCGTCAGGACTCGGAGATCCGCCGCGGCCGCCAGCGGCCCGAGGTCGGAGAGCGGGTTGTCGGCGACGTCGAGGCTGTAGAGGGTCGGCAGGATCGGCGCGAGGACGTCGAGGTCGGTCAGCCCGCAGCGCGCGCACGAGAAGTCGCCGAGCCAGGGGATCGCGCCGATCGACGTGAGAGGGTTCCCCGAGAGGTCGAGCGTGCTGATCGTGAGGTTCGCCAGCGGCGGGACCTCGGCGATCGCGTTGTCGCTGACGTCGAGGAATCTCAGGTCGCCGACGGCCGCCTCTAGCGGCGCGAGGCTGGTGATCGCGTTGTCCGCGAGGGAGAGGTAGCTGGGGCCGACGCTCCCTTGCGGTCCGTAGTCGGGGAGCGCAGCGATCGCGTTGCCCGAGAGATCCAGCGACCCGGGCTCCATCACCAGGAGCACCGGCGGAAACGACGAGATCGCGTTGTCACGCAGCGACAGGCGCCGGAGGCTCCCCGGCTCGGCGAGCGCGGACGCGTCGGTGATCCCGTTGCCGTCGAGGAGGAGCTCGAACTCGTTGAAGTTATCGAAATGGAGGACTTGGGCGAGGTCCTGCACTCGAGTCCGGCTCGCCGAGATCTCGAGAACGCTGACGCTCGCCGACGCCAGCGGGGTGATGTCGCTGACCTGCGTGTCGTCGAGGTTGACCGTGAGGCGCTCGACGTCGATGTCGGCGAGGGGGGCGATGTCGGACAAGGGGTTGGCGCTGACGTCGATGAGGGCGTACGGGCGGAGCGTGAGGGACCCGAACCCCGCGAGGCTCTCGAGCGCGCCGCCGGCGACGCGGAGCTCGGCGAGCAGGAGCGGCGGCGCGGTCGTGAGGTCGGTGAGCGCCGTCGCCGAAAGGTCGAGGGTCAGCTCGCCCTCGCTGCTGAGGCTGCTGAGGCCGCTGAGGTCGTCGACGGGGTTGTCGCTGAGGTCGAGGCGCAGGCCGATCACGTCGGCGAGCCTGTAGATCCCGGCGGGGCGGCGGAGCGCGTTGCCGTGGAGGTCGAGCTCACGCTCGATCCGGACGTCCTCGAGGCCGGCTGTCGTCGTCAGGCCGCACTCGCTCGCGTCGAGCCTGCGCAGGGTGCGGGGTCCGAGGCCCGCGAGGCTGGCGAGCGGGTTGCGGTCGAGGCTCAGGGTGTGGACGGCGGCGGGGACGTCCCCGGCGGTCGTCAGGCGGTTGCCGCCGACGTGGAGGGTGGAGAGGAGCGGGAGCGCTGCGAGCGGCGCGAGCGAGGTCAGCTCCCCGTTCTCCGCGCTGAGCTGCTGGAGCTCCCGCGCATCGGCGAGGGGGGCGAGGTCCGCGAGCGGGTTGTCGTCGAGGAGGAGCTCGCGCAGCGCCGGCATCCCGGAGACCTCCGGGGCCTGACGCAGCGCGTTGTCGGTGAGGTCGAGGCGCGTCAGCGCGGGGAGCTGCGCCGCCCCATCGATCGCGGAGATCTGGTTGCCGGCGAGATCGATCGTCTCGAGCTTTGGGTAAGCTGCGTCGCCGCCGAGGAGGGCGTCTGCGCCGTGGATCCCGGCGTCGCGCAGGGAGACCTCGCGCAGCTCGGTCAGCCGCGACAGCGGCCCGAGGTCGAGCGCGTCGGCGCCTGTGATGACGAGCGACTCGAGCTGCGGCATCCCGGCGAGGGGGGCGAGGCTCGTGATCGGGCAGTCGGCGCAGCGGATCTTCGCGAGCGGCAGGCATTGGATCCCCTCGAGGTCGCGGATCCNNNNGAGGTCGGCGCCGTCGATGTCCCACAGCGTCGTCGAGCCGTACGAGGCGTCGGCGTGCTGCCACCACCAGACCGCCTCGATCTCGAGGACGCTGAGGGGCACATCCGGGAGGTCGAGGCGGTGCTTCACCTGGGCCTCGAGGCGCGGATCGGCGAACTCGATCACGGGGTAGCAGCGCTCGCGCGGATCCTCCGGCGAATCCACGTCCGCCGCGTCCTCGCGGCCTGGTCCACAGGCCAGGACGAGCCCGGCGAGGGCGGCCGAGACGAGTCGATGCGGACCCAGGCGCATCTCGTGATTATCCGCGGTCGCGCGCTCACGCGGCGCGCGTCGGCGCGCGTGAGCGGCGAAAAACAAGCGCGGGCCGCCCTGCGACCCGCGCTCGTCGTGCGCCAAAGGCCGTGGGCCGAGGCCTCAGTGGCACTGCCAGGTGATGTCGCCGTCGAAGACGTACATCACGCCGCAGTCGCCGAGGTTGATGTAGGCGAGCGACTCGTCGAACTGGAAGAGGAAGCTCGGGTCGATCCCGGCGGGGCCGTCCTGGAGCCACAGCGGCCCGCCGCGGGCGTAGCCGGAGGAGCTGTAGACGAGGCCGCGGACGCGGCGGTGGTCCTCGTCGAGGTCGCCGCCGCCGAAGATCGCCGCCGGGACCTCGAGGAGCTCGACCTCGAGGGCGCTGGCCTCGTCGGTCGGCGCCGCGGCGCCGTCGAGCGCGGCCGCGGGGATCGCCACGACCTCGCCGGCGTCGTGGTGCTCGCCGAACTCGGCGTCGGGGAGGAAGAGGGCGAGCGCGCCGACGCCGGCCCTGGCGACCCCCGGCATCGCCCGGACGTCGAGGGTGAGGATGTGCTCCATCGGCTGGTCGCGGAAGCGCGGGACGTCGGCCTCGGCGAGGCCGATCGCCGCGCCGCCGATCCTGGCGACGCTCGTCGCCGCCGGCGCCCCCTCGGCGCGGCGCAGGAGGTAGATCCTGACCTTCGGACCAGGGAGCTCGCCGGCGAGGCGGCGGAGCTCCTCGAGCGGCGTCTCGACCTTGCGGTTGAGGGCGTCGCTGAGGGTCTTGTAGGGCTCGGGTCCGAGGGCGCGCTCGAGCTCGCGCATGAAGGTCCCGGGGAGCTCCGTGTCGCCGATCGCCCGGCGGATCGGCGCGACCAGCTCGCCGCCGAACCTCCGCAGGTCGTCGCCGAAGGAGCCGTGCTTGATCGTCTTCGGCGCGGCGACGCAGGCGGCGAAGACCGCCTCTACGAGGCCCTCCGAGGCGCCGGCGCGGAGGCAGCGGACGAGGTGTCCGGGCTCCGGGCAGCGCGGGATGTTCGCCCGGAGGATCGCCTCGTAGCGGTCCATCGCCAGGCGGCGGAGCATCTCGAGGACGATCCGCACCTTGTCGCCGCCGTAGGCGAAGTAGATGTCGCCGACGCTGATGTGCTGGTCGAGCGCCGGGTCCCAGTCGACGCCCGCGGCCGACGCCCGGGCGAAGATGTAGTTGATGCCCTCGCGGTAGTTGTGCGCCCGCTTCGGGTCGCTCTGGGCCGCGGCGTGGGCGGCCGCGATCGGCACGATCTCGAGGCCGCAGACCCCGAGGAGCCCGGCGTCGATCCCGTAGTCGCCGGCGTCGATCGTCGCCAGGACCTCCTCGACGACGGTCGGGTCGAAGTGGACGTCGACGATCGCCGCCGCCTTGCCGAAGTAGTACTTCTTGTGGGCGATCCGCCGGATCACCCGGTGGGCGCGGGCCGGCTTGAGGGCGCCGAGCGCCGCGCGAATGCGCAGCGCGTAGGGGATGTCGGAGTCGTAGACCCGCTCGAGGTCGAAGTGCTCCTCGACCTCGGCGGGGAGCGGCTTGCCGGCCGCCTGGAGGCGCTCGATCGCGACGACCGTCAGGACCTCGGCGAGGGCGCGGACGCGGTCGTTGTCGGCCTCGGCGTCGAGGCTCTCCTCCTCGTCCTCCTCGTCGTCGCCGCCGTCGTAGTCGTCCTGGTCATAGTCGTCGTACTCGTCGTACTCGTCGCCGCCGTACTCGTCGTCGTCGCCGTCGCTGTCGTCGTCACTGTCGTCGTCGCCGTAGTCGCGCTCCTCCTCCTCGGGGAGGATCGTCACCCCCTCCATGCGGAAGGGCGCGGTGCCCTCGGCGCGCAGGGTCGCGGCGGCCTCGAGGAGCGCGGCGGGGGCGTCGTCGCGGGCGTCGAGGACCGAGAGGAGGCGCTCCGCCTTCCACCAGCCGTCGCCGAAGAGGTAGATGAGGTCGCCGAGCGAGGCCAGGCGGAGGCCGCCGCGGGTGCGCTCGGTCAGCGAGTCGGGCTCGCTGCGGAACTTGCGGAGGTGCGGGCGGACCCAGGCGAGGAGGCCCTCATCCCAGGCGCTCTCGCTGCCGAAGAGGGAGGCGAGCTCGCGGACCGCGGCGTCGTCGGCGAGGCGGAACTCGACGCGCTCGCCGTCGACGATCCTCGGGAAGTCGCAGTTGCTGGCGAGGCCGTACTGCTCGCAGTGGGCGACGATCAGGTGGTCGAAGATCCTCTTGGCGCTCGCCGGGTCGATGGTCTCGCCGGCGCGCCGCCGGACCATGTCGATCGCCAGCCCCAGGTTGTCGCTGAGCTCCGCGCGCGCGGCCATCAGGGCGTCGCGGTCGCGGATGTAGGCCTCGACGAGCATCTCGTCGACGTCCTGGAGGATCCCCGGGGTGATCATCGAGAACTCGCGGGCGCGGCCCTTGTCCATCACCGACATGTCCTCCGGGAGGCCGCGGAGGACGGCGAGGATGTCGTCCATCGACTTGGCCTCGCGGACGTTCTCGGAGAGCTCGCGGATGAGCCCGGCCGACTGCGGCGCGACGCCGACGAGGCGGCAGTGGACCAGGTGCCAGACGAGCGGCCCGACCGGGCCGTCGGTGGCCTTGCTGAGGACGCTGTAGTGCTTGTGGCCGTTGGGGTCCTGGAGCTTGTCGAGCTTGTCCCCGAGGCTTCGCATCTTGCGCTCGGTGAGGTCCCCGAAGAGGGGGAAGGCGGGCTCTTTCTTCTTGCGTGGCATCGGCGCTCCTGTGCCCGCGCTCTACCACGACGCGCGCGTCCGCGCAGCGAAGAATCGGCGGCGGGATGGGGCGACACGGCCCTTGGGTCAGGCCGGGGGCGACGGGCGCTCAGGGCCGCTGCGGGGCCCTCACTCGCGCTCACCGCTCGGGGTCCCGCGCCGCGGCCGTCTAGTCCTTGCGCTTGCGCGCCCGGCTGACGCTGAGGAGCACGCCGATCCCGATCATCATCGTCAGCGCGTTCGAGCCGCCCAGGCTGAAGAAGGGCAGGGTGACGCCGGTGACCGGGAGGAGCTGGAGGACCATGCCGACGTTGATCAGGATGTGCCAGAGGAAGAGCGCGGCGATGCCGACGCACAGGTGCGCCGAGAAGCGGTCGCGGGCCTGCGACGCCAGGTTCAGGCACCACATCACCAGGCACAGGAACATGATCAGGACCATCGCGGTCCCGAGGTAGCCCCACTCCTCGGCGAAGACCGCGAAGGGGAAGTCGGTGTCGCGGTAGGGGAGGAAGTGGAGGGCGTTCTGCGTGCCCTGACCGACGCCGCGGCCGAAGAAGCCGCCGTCGCCGACGGCGATCATCGCCTGGATCGTCTGGTAGCCCTCGTTGTCGGCGTAGGCCTCGGGGTTGAGCCAGACGTCGATCCGCTTGGTCTGGTAGTCGAGCATGAAGAAGCCCCAGCCGAGGATCATCGCCACCAGGCCGGTGACGGCGATCCCGAGCATCTCCTTGACGCTGAGCTCGCCGAGGGCGAGGAGCGAGACCGTCAGGAGGATGCAGATGATGCTCGTCGACAGGTCGGGCTGGATGATGATCAGGCTGACCGGGACGGCGACGAGGAGCGCCGGGACGGCGAGCTGGCGCAGGCGCGAGCGTCGGCGGCGGTCGCCGCCGCGGTCGTGGAGGTAGCGGGCGAGGGCGAGGAGGAGGAGGACCTTCATCAGCTCCGAGGGCTGGAACTGGTAGTCGCCGATGCCGAGCCAGCGGCGGGCGTCGTTGCGGAGGATGCCGATGAAGGGGACGAGCGCGAGGAGGCCGACGCCGAAGGCGTAGGCCG
>JAGQIT010001501.1 GCA_020431135.1 Myxococcales bacterium
CGCGGCGGCTTGGCCTCGGCCCGCGGCGGGCAGGCGACCTCGAGGCGCGCGAGCTCCTTGGCCTGGCGCTCGGCGAGCTTGCGGGCCTCGCGTCCCTGGCGCCCGCGGAGCTTGTCGGCCCGCGCCGCGGCCTTCTCTCGCGCCTTTGTGGCGCGGGCCTCGAGCCGCTCCTCGGCGCGCCGGAGCTTGCGCTCCTCCGCCTCGAGGCGGCGCCGGGCGGTGCAGAGGTCGTTCTTTCGCGGGCTGCGTGGTCGTCGTCGCTGGGCCATAGGTCATGTTCTCCGGGGCCTTGGAAGCGGGGCCATGGGTCCCCTCTACGCCGCGGCGCTCGGAGCAACGGTTGCGAGCTCGTCGACGATGCTCCGCGCCGCGTGCCAGGCGTTCTCGGTCGCTTGCCGCTGGTAGGCGCTGCTCCGTGGGCTCCAGCGGAAGCCGCGGGCCTTGAACTTCGCCGACTGGGCGCGGGTCGCCTCGCGGGTCTTCGGCTTCGGGCCCTGGACGCGGACGCGGCCGTCCTCGTCGTCCCAGGTGACGCGCCAGGGGCCGCGCTCGTAGGGCTCGAAGCGGCCGCGGGCCTTGTCCTCGGCGAGCTCCTCGAGCTGGGCGATCCGCTGCTCGAGCCGGCGGATCTGGCTCGAGATGTTGGGGAGGATGATTGCGCCGGAGCGGCGGAGGCGGGCGATCTCCGGCTCGGGGACGCCGAGCTGGCGCCAGGCGGCGAGCCTCTGCTCGTCGCTCCACTTCTTGCGCCGGAGGATCACGTTGGCCTGCTTGGCGAGCTGGCGCCATCGCTGGGTCTCGGCGAGCTTCTCGCGGAGGCGATCGAGCGCGTCGTCGTCTGTCGAGCGGATCGCGGCCTGGGATCGATCCTCGCCGAGGAGCGCGCGCCGCCGCTTCGCCGCCCACTCCCTGAACTCCTGCGCCTTGCGGTCGTAGAGGTCGCTCTTCTTGCGCTGGCTGGCGGCCGGGAAGCGGGCGGGGCCGACGATCGCGCTCGACATCAGCCCGGCGCGCCGGTTGAGGAGCTCGGCGCTCCGCCGCAGCCACTCGCGGCGGAACGCCTCGAAGTCCTCGAGGTTGCCGCCGCGGTCGAGCACTTGCTGGCGGAGCTCCTCCATCGCGCGGACATAGGCGCGCTGATCCTCGCGCGCGCGAGCCTCGGGGCGGTGGGAGGTGCCGGCGTAGGCCCGCGTGGCGAGCTGGAAGTCGAGGTCGTCGAGGGCGAGCCCCGAGAGGCCCTTGCCCGGGCGGTGGGTGATCCCTCGCTCGGCGAGCGCCTCGGTCAGCGTCGGGACGCGACTGCCGGCCGCGCCCGCGTCGCCCTTCTCGGTCGCCTTCTTGGCCGTCGCCTTCTTGGCGCTCTTCTTCGACGAGCGCTCGCGCGGCTTGGCCGGCGGGCACTTGACGTCGGTGTCGAGCCTGGAGAGCTCGCGCTGGTGCCGCTCCGCCAGCTTTGCCGCCTCCTTCGCGTGGCGCTCGCGGAGCTTCGCCGCCTTGGCCCCGGCCTTCTCTCGCGCCTTGGCCTCGCGCCGCTCGAGGAGCTCGCGCTGCTTCTTGATCCGCGCGGCCTCGCGGTCGAGCTCGCGGCGCGCCGCGCAGATGTCCTTCGCCTTCCGCTTCCTCGGTCGGGCCATCGTCCTACCTCTTTCGCGCGCGATAGATCCCGTAGCCGACGGCGCCGAGGAGCGAGACGCCGACGAGCGTGCCGACCACGAGGCGGCCGATCACCTTGCTCTTGACCTGCGCCGCGAGCTCCTCGGCGGCCTTCTTCGCCTGCTCGAGCTCCTCGGCGACGCCGTCGGGGAGGACGAGGTCGAGGGCCATGGCGAAGGGGCCGATCGGCTTGAAGAGGTCGGCGAAGCTCCAGTCGTCGCCCTTCTGCGTCGTCTTGATCTCGGCGATCCAGTGCCCTGGATCGGGGAGCTGGTCCGTCTTGGTCTTGCCCCCCTCGCGGAGCGCCTTCCAGGCCGCCTCGGCGTCGTCCTTGGAGCGCTTGCCGGCGGTCCAGAGGACGAGCTTGGCGAGGGAGGTGGCGAAGCTGATCAGGTCCATGGTCGCGCTCCTAGTCGGTGGTGACGCGGTAGGTGAGGGCGCCGGCCTGGCGGATGAACTTCGAGTCGGCGCGGAGCAGGATCGCCTCGCCGGGCTCGGCGCCGATGATCGGCGCCGGGCCGTTGAGGTCGAGCGCGCCGCCCTTGCCGTCGACCCAGCGGTCGGGGAGGAGCTGGACGAGGGTCTTCTCCCGCATCGTCAGCAGCGAGAAGCGGCCGCCCTCGCCGTGGTTTTGCAGGTGGATCGCGTCGACGTGGACGCGCAGCCCCGGCTCGCCCTCGACGAGCAGGACGGGGTCGGTGGTGTTCGTGATGTCGATGGTCGCGTACTGGGCCATGGTTCTCTCTCCTTCGGTCTCGTGCTCACGCCGCCCGCCGCTCGGCGGCACCGGCCGCTGGCCGAGCTGGCGGTAGCACAGGCCGATCACGCGGCCCTCCGCTTGTGGGCGATCCAGACGCCGACGCCGACGAGGGCGAGCGCCCCGATCGCGCCGGCGGCGATGTAGCCGGCGCGGGTGCTCGGCTTGAGCGTGTCGAGCTTCCCCGGCGCTGGCGGGGCCTCGCGGCCGTGCTTGTCGCGGAGGCGCGTCGCCAGGAGGCCGCCGACGTCGCGGAGGTACTGCTGCGCCGCCGCCCACGCGGCGATCTCGGCCTCGTAGACGATCCAGGGGCCCCAGCCGTCGAAGGTCTTGGCGTTCTGCTCGGCGAGGCTCACCGCGAGGACGAGCTCCTCGGGCCAGCCCTTCGCCGGCTCGACGCCTTGGAGGATCTTGACCAGGCCGCGGACGAACGCCGCCCACTGCTGGCCGGCGTGCCACCACGCCTCGCCGTCCGGCCCCGAGCAGAAGAGGGGCGCGTCGCAGAGGTGATCGGGCGTCAGCTTGCCCGCCTGCGCCTCGCCGTAGTGGATCGGGCTAGCCACGTCGGCCCTCCAGAGCTCGAAGGCCGTCTGATAGGCTCGCTCGCATGAACGGAGCCGCTCTCGTCATCCTCGGAATCGTGCTCGGTGTTGTCGCGCTGAACGGCACCGCGACAGCAGAGCAGAGCATCGTCCTTGCGATTCTCGCCGCCGGGCTGCTGCTCGCGGGCACGCTCCTGCGTCTCCGAGCGACGAAGTAGCTAGGCACGTCGACCTCGCTTCCGCCGGTGTCTCAGGAACCGTCGACCCGCGACGAAGGCGCCGCCGCCGAGGGCGAGCGCGCCGA
>JAGQIT010001502.1 GCA_020431135.1 Myxococcales bacterium
GCGGAGGCGGAGGCGGAGGCGGCGGCGGCTTCGACGGGATGCCGCCCGACCAGGGAGATCGCTCGCGCCGGCAGGCGCGGCGCAAGAAGACCCGCGATCGCGACGCCCGTCCGTTTGAGGACGACTTCAGCGGTGACAGCGGCGATCGTGGTCGTCGAAGTCGGCGCTCGCGCGGCGGCGGCTCGCGCCCCGAGATCCTCGAGAACCTCGAGGACTACGACGACGATGTCAGCGAGTAGAGGCCGCGTCCTCGCGGTCGTCGTCGTGCAGGGGCTCCTCGTCGCGGCCTGCGGGTCCGCTCCCGCGGGGGATCCCGCGGCCGAGGCCCTGGCGATCTGGGGGGCGCGCTGCGCCAACTGCCACGGTCCCGGCGGCGCGGGGGACGGTCCGGCCGGGCGCGCGACCTCGCCGCCGCCGCGAGACTTCCGCGATCCGCAGTGGCAGGCGCAGACCACGGACAGCCGGATCCGCATGGCGATCCACTACGGCGGCGCCAAGCTCGGCCTCAACCCCGCGATGGCCCCGAACCCCGATCTCGCTGACAAGTTCGAGGTGACCGCGGAGCTCGTGAAGATGATCCGCGGGTTCAGCGAGGTCGCGCCGGCGCCCGAGTAGCGGGGGCGGGGGAGCGCGCGCGCCGGCGACGTCGCCCGGCGACGATGAGGAGGAGCGCGAGGAGGCCGGCGGTGTCGGGCTCGGGACCTCGGCCGAGATCGTGTCTGAGGTGCCCTCGCCGGGTTGTAGAAGGCGACGACGCCGTCGGTCGGGACGGCGTCCGTGAACGCGGGCTCGAAGCGGTACCAACCCTTCGTGCACGCCTCCTCGGCCGCCGCCGCGGGGAGCGGCGCGGAGACGAGGCCGAGCGCGAGAACTGACGCGAACACGAGCCCGACGGTGCGCGCCGTCATCCTCGGCTCCCCGCGGAGTCGGTGGCGGAGCGCGAGCGCCGTCTCCCGCGACGGAGCGCCGCGAGCAGGACGACGAGCCCGAGCGTCGCCGCGTCGCCGCGCTCGTCCGCCGCGCAGCCGCAGCCCCCCTCGCCGCGCCAGCGCCGGCAGTCTTCGGGGTCCCAGCCGAAGGAGTCCTCGTCCTCCTCGCAGGTCTGGAGCTTGTCGCAGGTCAGCGTGTCGCGCGGGTCGATGACGTACTCGCCGAGCTGCGCCTCGAGCCCGGGGTCGGGGCAGACGGGCGGACCCCGGAGGACGTATCCGGTGATGAGATCGGTGGCGGAGATCTCCGCGCAGGGCAGGGGGATGTCCGGGTCGGAGGCGGAGACGTACTCGTGCTCGACCTCGAGGTCGGCGAAGGGCCTGTAGCCGAGCTGCGCCTGGCCCAAGCGCCAGGCCTCGGGATCGATCGCATAGGCGGTGTGGAGCCTCCCTTCGCCCCGGGTCGCCGCGCATTGAGCTCCGAGCGCGTAGCCCCCTCGGTAGTCGTCGTACCAGGGATATGCGCCGTCGCAGCAGACGATGTCCTCGCTCGCTCCCGAAGGGTGGACCTCGACCCAGTGGCGGACGTCGATCAGCTCCCAGCGCGGCTCGGGGCGGCCGGGCTCGCTCGCGGTGAAGGTCTCGAGGAGCTCGATCTCCTCCGGGAACCCGCAATACTCGTCGGCGGCGCGGTTGTAGGCGCGCAGGTGCAGCGTGTAGCCCAGCCCCGGGGTGAGCGGCTGCGCAGGGCGCCACACGAGCATTCCCGCGCTCCTCTCGAGCGCGCCCGCGAGCGGCTCGCCGAAGTTCGGGTAGACCGCGATGTCGACGGACTCGTCGGGGCCGTAGCCGTCGGCTCGCAGGGCGATGACGCCGTCTGCAGGGATCGTGTCCGTGAAGGCGGGCTCCATGGCGACCCAGCCGTCGAGGCAGTCCTCGCTGGCGCTCGCGGTGCTCGGCG
>JAGQIT010000193.1:0-3156 GCA_020431135.1 Myxococcales bacterium
TACATGAAGTACTGCTCGATGTTCGACAGGTAGAGGACGGAGATCTCGAGGCCGGCCTCGCGGAGCCAGTCGGCGAGGTCACGGACGACGCCGTCGCGGGTGAGGTCGCCGCGCAGCGCGAGCACCTGGCCGTTGCGCACGAGGTCGGCGACGCGGCGGTACTGGACCTGGTCGCTGAGGAGCCACGGGGTGTCGTTGGCGGCCATCCGCGCCTCGAGGTCGGCGAAGCGGCGGTCGATCGCCGGCGCGGCCTCGGCGAGGGTGGCGAGGAGGGTCGCGGCGTCGGAGTCGTCGTCGGCGGCGAGGGTGAGGAGCTCCTCGGCGGCGGCGCGGCCGTCCGCGCGCCAGAGCCTGCGGAAGCTCGCGGGGTCGTCGGCGGCGCGGAAGAAGGCGGCGTAGATCCGGTGGAGGTCGACGATCGCCGGGTCGAGGTCGACGAGGACGATGGCGTCGGCGTCGGCCCAGGCGGCGAGGATGTAGGACGGGTCGGCGGCGACGCCGAAGAGCACGCCGCCGCGATCGCGGACGTCGTCAGCGATCAGGTGGAGGTCGCGCTCGTTCGAGGCGTAGTAGTGGCGGCCGTTGGTCAGCTCGCCGGTCTCCTCGTCGCCGGCGCTGACGGCCGCGCTGCGGACCTGGTCGAAGCCCGCGCCGGGGTCGGCGGGGCCGAAGAGGAGGGCGGTGAGGAGCGACCAGGCGGGGTGCATGAGCCGTCAACGCGTCGCCCTCTCCGGCGATTCCGGGAGGCGAGCAGGGCCACACGCGCTTGCGCCGCACTCGCGGCGGCAGGGGTCCGCGCCGCGGCGGATCGGCGGACGCGTGCGCAGGCGCTGCGCGATCGTCAGCGGTCGCTGCTATGTTCGGGGGCGCGGCGGCCGGCTGGTCGCCGCGCACAGGAGAGAACCGACCACCATGATCAAGCCAGGCACTGAAGCGCCAGACTTCGCGCTCAACGATCACTTCGGGCGGACGATCGCCCTCGCCGATCTTCGCGGGCGCAAGCACGCGATGCTCGTCTTCTACCCGCTCGACTTCACCCCTACGTGAAGCCGCGAGATTCCAGCGCTGGAAGCGCTGCTGCCCCGCCTCCGTGCGGCTGACGTCCTGCCCCTCGGGGTCAGCGTCGATAGCATCTACTGCCACGCCAATTGGGCGCGCTCGCTCGGCGGGATCTCCTTCCCCCTCCTCGCCGACTTCCACCCGAAGGGCGCCGTCGCCGACGCGTACGGCCTCTACTTGAGCAAGCTCGGGATCACCGATCGCGCGACCGTGATCATCGACGCCGGCGGCGTCGTCCGCTACGCGGCCTCCGTCGGTCCGAGCGGGGAGCGCGACATGGCGGCGGTCGTCGCCGAGGCCGAGCGGATCGCGGCCGCCTATGACGGCGAGCTGCGGCCGGACGAGGCGGCGCCGCCGATCCCCGCCGGCGCCCGCCTCTTCGTCAAGAACAACTGCGGGTTCTCGACCGCGGTCCTCGCCGCCTTCGACAACCTCCACCTCGGCGATCGCCTCCAGGTCATCAACGTCAGCGAGTCGCCTGATGGCCTCGCTGAGCTCGAGGCGCTGACGGGCAAGGGCCAGGCCCCGTGCCTGGTGATCGACGGCGAGCCGCTGCACGAGTCGAAGGCGATCATCGCCTGCCTCGTCGAGCGCTGCGCGCCCTGCTGAGCGGAGCTGGCCGCAGAGGCAGACCGGGGGCGCGGGCACCAACGCACGCCGCGCCCCCGGTCGCTTCGCGTTGTCGCGCCGACGGGCGGCATCGCCCAGCGGCCGCGAACGCGGGGCTGGACCTGTAGAGGTCGGCAGCGCATCGTACGGGGAGTGGCCAAGCGCTCGTTCGCGACTCCAGAGCCGACGGTCGCGATCGTCGGCGGCTCGATCGGCGGACTGACCGCGGCGATCCTCCTCGGTCAGCTCGACATCGAGGTCCGTGTCTTCGAGCGCTACGCCGTCGGCGACGGGCCGCAGGGCGCCGGCCTCGGCATCGACCTCGACCTCCTCGCGGCGATCACCGGCGACGTCGAGCACACCCCGCCGCACCTGCGCCTGCGCGAGCGCCGGGTGATCATCGACGGCCAGAGCCGCGGCGATCGGGTCGAGATCCCCGTGACCGCCTACCACCTCCTCCGCGACCACCTCCGCGAGCGGGTCGCCGAGCACAAGGTGGTCGCGCCGCAGGAGGTGGCGACGGTCGAGCTCCACGAGGTCGAGCCGCTGACGATCACCTTCGCCGACGGCTCGCGCCGGCGCTTCGACATGCTCGTCGGCGCCGACGGCAGCCGCTCGGTCGTCCGCGACGCGGTCGTCGGCGAGGTCGTCGAGCCGGAGTACGCCGGCTACGTCCTCTGGCGCGGCCTCATCGACGAGGGCGAGCTCAGCGACGAGGCGCGCGCGGTCTTCTTCGGCGTGCCCGGCCTGCACATCGCCCCGCACGCCCGCCAGCACTTCGTCGCCTACCCCGTCCCGGGGGCCGACGGCGCGATCGACGACGGCGCTCGGCGCCTCAATTGGTGCTGGTACTACGGCGCCGCCGAGGAGCGCATCGAGGCTGAGCTCGCCCGGGTCCGCGGCGGCGAGGCGTACGGGGTCGTCGCGTCCGCGTGCAGCCCAGAGGTCCGCGACGACCTCGTCGCCAGCGCCGAGCCGCTGTGGCCGGCGGCCCTCCACGAGGTGCTCGAGCGCTCGCTCGAGCTCGACGCCCTCCGCCTCCACCCGGTCTTCGAGAGCGCGGCGCCGCGCCTGTCGCGATCGGGCGCGGTGCTCGTCGGCGACGCCGCCCACCTCGCCTCGCCGATCACCGGCGCCGGCGCGCGGGCGGCGATGTACGACGCGCTCGTCCTCGTCCGCTCGCTCGTCGACGTCCAGGAGATCGACGCGGCGCTCGGCGTCTACGAGACCCGGCGCCTGCCCCTGTCGCGGGCGCTGGTCGAGCAGGGCCGCTCGGTCGGCTGGGGCTTTCGCCTCGGCCGCGGGCGGCGCTAGCGAGGCTGTCCGAGGTCCTGCCGCGCTCACCTCGTCCGTCACGCTCGCGGACTCGCCCCGGTCACAGGTCGAGCTGCTTGGCGATGATCACCTTCATGATCTCGTTGGTGCCGGCGAAGATCCGCTGGACGCGGGCGTCCATGTAGGCGCGCGAGACCGGGTACTCGAGCATGT
>JAGQIT010000193.1:3161-3884 GCA_020431135.1 Myxococcales bacterium
AGCCGTAGCCGCCGAAGAGCTGCAGGCACTCGTCGACGACGCGGCCGAGCATCTCGGACTGCCACATCTTCGACATCGAGCACTCCTTGACGAGGTACTCGCCGGCCGCGTGCCGGCGGATCAGGGCGTCGACGAAGGCGCGCCCGACCTCGACCTGCGTCGCGCACTCGGCGAGCTTGAACTGCGTGTTCTGGAACTTGGAGATCGGCCGGCCGAAGGCCTGGCGCTCCTTGGTGTAGGCGATCGTGTCGGCGAGGACCTGCTCGGCCGCGGCCTGGCAGGCGATACCGACGACCAGCCGCTCCTGCTGGAGCTTCTGCATCAACATCAGGAAGCCGGCGCCCTCCTCCCCGAGGCGGTTGGCGGCCGGGATGCGGCAGTCCTCGAAGTAGAGCTCCGACGTGTCCTGCGAGGCCATGCCCATCTTTGCGAGCTTCTTGCCCCGGACGAAGCCGGGGGCGTCCGCCTCGACCACGAAGAGGGAGATCGCCCGGTGCGGGTTGGCGTCGTTGTCGGTCTTCGCCGCGACGACGACGAGGTCGCAGAGGAGGCCGTTCGAGATGAAGGTCTTGGCGCCGTTGATGACGTACTCGTCGCCGTCGCGCTTGGCCGTGGTCCGGATCGCCGCGAGGTCCGAGCCGGTGTTGGGCTCGGTCATGGCGATCGCCGTGACGATGTCGCCGCTGACGCAGCCCGGCAGCCACCTGCGGCGCTGCTCGTCGT
>JAGQIT010000194.1 GCA_020431135.1 Myxococcales bacterium
CGTCTCGCCAGCGCGCTCAGGTGTCAGATTCGATCTTCGCGCCGGCGCAGCGCCGCCCGGCGTCGCTTCCCCTGTCGTCGCCCCACTACCAAAGAGACATGTCCAATCGGACACATTGATGTCACCGGCGAGAAATCTCCTTGCACAACCCGCGAGGTCTCCTAGGTTGTCCGGCGTAGGAGAGAACCGAATGAACCAAGACCAGATCCAAGGACACTTCAACCAGATCAAGGGCAAGGCCAAGCGCATCTGGGGCGAGCTGACGGACGACGACTGCCGCCGCGCTGAGGGCTCCGCCGACAAGCTCTACGGCATCATCCAGGAGCGCTTCGGCGACTCGAAGGAGGCCGTCAAGCGCCGCATCGACGCGCTCGAGCTGCCGCGCAACCCCAACTGAGCACGAGCCCGCTGGGCCGGGTGACAGCGACCGCTCCGCCCTCCTCCACGACCCGCACCTACCGACCGCACCCGCCGACGTCGCCGACCTAGCTTGCGTACCCTAGCGACCCATTCGACCAGCTCTAAAGCCTAGCCCCATAGCCCCTAGACCTAGACCTAGCCCTCGCCCTGCCGCGCGCCGCGAGTGAGACACCCGCTCGGGCAGCCCGAGGAGCGAAGGAAGAGGCTTCCACCCGTCTGCCTCGGTAGAGACGCAGCCCGGCAGACAACGAGGGCCTCGCCGGCCGCCATCGACGCATCGAAGGCGGCCGACGAGGCCTTCACTCTTTCTCACTCACACCAACACAACGCGAAGAGCGCGGCACAAAAGGAAGCTAGGCGTAGGAAAAAAAAGGAAAGGAAGAGGGATCGACAGGGCAGGCGGAGCGCGCGGGTTCCAGGCCGCGCGCTCCGCACATGGGCGGGCACCACACCGCCCCGCCCTGCCCAGACACTATGGGAGACGCGCGTGATCTCTGGGAGATCACGCGCGTCTTCGTCTCTTCGTCCGGGGCAGCGCTCGCGTCCGCCGCGCGGACGGAGCGGCTCAGCCGGCGCCGAGGCGCTCGAGGAGCCCGCGCGAGAAGGCGACGACCTCGTCGCGCAGCTCCTCGGGCTCGATCTTCTCGAGGCCGTCGGCGTGGAAGAGCAGGCGGCGGGCGAGCTCACGGCACGAGTGGTAGGGGAGCCTCCGCTCGAGGAGCTCGCCCTCCTCGATCCAGCGGTCCTCCTGGCCCGGGTCCCACATCATCCGCGCGACCCAGCGGGCGACGCCGCCGCGGAGCTGGACGACAGCGGTCCCGGGGCGGTCCCAGTCGATGCCGTAGGCCGGGCCGCCGCCCCACAGCTCGTCCTTCGCCGGCACCGCCTCGCGCGGGCTCTCCTCGGGGAGGACGCGGGCGTGGGTCACCTGGGCGACGCGGAACGAGCGCGGCTCGCCGTGGGTCCGCGAGTAGGCGCGCATGTACATCTGGCCGTCGTGGATGCGGATCTGCCACGGCTCGATGTCGTAGGTCTTGTGGGTGTTGGCCCACGGGCTCTCGTACTCCATGCGGACGACGCCGCTGCCGATCGCCAGGAGGAGCTTCGAGACCATGCGGTAGTCGACCTGCGAGCCCGTCGTCACCGTCGCGGTGACGCTGCGCGGGCGGACCTTGGCGTCATTCTTCGACTTCGGGCCGCTGGACTCCTCGAGGGCGTCGTCCATCTGCTCGATCAGCCGCTTGACCCGCATGTTGAGCTCCTCGTCGCCGACCGGCGCGAGGAGGGCCGAGGCGAAGACGACCGCCGTGAGGTCCTCGGGGTCGGGGTCGGTCAGCGGCAGCGTGAACTTGGCGTCGAGGAGGCGCCAGCGCTTGCTCCCGTGGTGGAACTCGAGGGGCGCGTCCCACTCCTCGCGCATGAACTTCAGCGCCCGCTGGACGGTCACCGGCGCGACCCCAGCCCGCTTCGACAGGTTGTCCTTCGTCGTCCCCTCGGGGTTGTCGCGGAGGTAGCGGAGGATCGTGCGAGCGGTCTGCTGGACAGTCTTCGAGGAGTCGTTCTTGTCGGCCACCGTGTGCTCCAGGTCTCTTCGTCGTCTCTTGGCGGGTGAGCGTCGAGGGGGGCGGGATCGGCTCGGGCTCGCGGACCGCGCGGCCTCCGCGGGGCGCCTCGCGGGCCCGCGAGGTCGTGGCGCATCCTATCAACCACCGCCCCCGAGGCCCAGGGTCGCCGCCGACATCCGCGGCCGCGGCGATCCGGCCGCGGCGATCCATCGCGGCGGAGGATCGCGTCGCCCTGCTCCTCGCGGCCCGCGTTGACGCGGCCTCAAGCGCCGCCGCGTCCGCGAACCCGCGGCCTGCGTGCCAGCGCGACGATCTAGCGCGGTCAGCCCGCGGCGATCAGAGCGCGACGATCCGGAGACGGCGATCCAGGCGCACCCCGCCGACGCGATCGCCGATCGCGGCGACCCCGGCCCCGCGGCGCCCCGCAGCCCCCGCGAGACGGCCGCGTCGCCGAGGATTTCGCCGCCGGCCCTGGCATCTGGATCCTAGAGGTGCGAACGTCCCCCGACCATGCGGGTGATCCACGCCGCCGATCTCCACATCGACAGCCCCCTGCGCGGCCTGAGCCGCCTCGGGCTCGAGGGGGCGCCGGTCGAGGACATCCGCCTGGCGACGCGGCGGGCCTTCCAGCGCCTGATCGACCTCTGCCTCGACCACGAGGCCGAGCTCCTCCTCCTCGCCGGCGACGTCTTCGACGGCGACTGGCGTGACTTCAACACCGGCCTCTTCTTCGTCCGCGAGCTCAGCCGCCTGCGCGAGAGCGGCACCCGCGTGGTGATGATCCGCGGCAACCACGACGCCGAGTCGGTGATCTCGCGCTACGTCCCGCTCCCCGAGCACGTCACCACCCTCGCCGCCGACGCCCCCGAGACCGTCGTCTTCGAGGACCTCGGCGTCGCCGTCCACGGCCAGAGCTACGGCGACCGCAGCGTCATGGACAACCTCGCCCGCGCCTACCCGGGCCGCCGCTCGGGCCTCCTCAACATCGGCCTCCTCCACACCAACGCCGTCGGCTCGTCGGACCACGCCAACTACGCGCCCTGCACCGTCGGCCAGCTCGTCGATCACGGCTACGACTACTGGGCCCTCGGCCACGTCCACCGCCGCGAGGTCCTGAGCCAGGAGCCGTGGATCGTCTACCCCGGCAACCTCCAGGGCCGCCACGCCCGTGAGACCGGCGCCAAGGGCTGCGTCATCGTCGACGTCGACGACCTCCAGATCTCCGCGGTCACGCAGCGCGACATCGACGTCGTCCGCTGGGCCGAGGTCAAGGCGTCGGCGACCGACGCCGCCGACGCCGATGACATCCTCAAGGGGGTCAAGGACGGCCTCCAGCGCGCCCTCGTCGGCGCCGACGGCCGCCCGCTCCTGACCCGCGTCGTCGTCGAGGGGGCGACGCCGCTGCACGAGGCGCTGGCCGCCAACCCCGAGCCCCTCGAGGCCCAGATCCGGGCGATCGCCGCGGACCTCGGGTCGATCTGGCCGGAGAAGATCCGCTTCCGCACGCGCCACCCCGAGGAGGACGTCGACCTCGGCGACAGCGTCGAGCTGATCGCGGCGCTGCGCGGCGAGCTCGCGCGCCTGAAGGAGGACCCCGAGTCGCTGCGCCGCTACCTCGGCGACCTCGAGCCGCTGGCGGCGAGCGTCGCCCCGCTCCTCGACCGCCGCCCCGACGACCCCGACGCGGTCGCCGAGCACCTCGACGCGATCGAGTCGCTGCTCCTCGGCAAGCTCGGCGTCGGCGCCCCCCTCGACCTCGGCGCCGCGAGCAAGGGTGACACGGGCGGATGATCATCGAGCGCCTCATCGTCGAGCGCTACGGTCACTTCGAGCGCGTCGACCTCGACCTCGGCGCCGGGCGTGGCGGCCTCACCGTCATCTGGGGGGCCAACGAGGCCGGCAAGAGCACGCTG
>JAGQIT010000195.1 GCA_020431135.1 Myxococcales bacterium
GGCGCCGGCGGGCGCGACCCCGGCGGCCCGGTCGATCTACCTCGATCCGGGGCGCTGGAGCGTCGAGACCCGGGCCAAGGGCTACGTCTCGCAGCCGCAGGACGTGGTCATCGGCAAGAAGGACAAGACCGTCGACGGCCGCAACTTCGTCCTCGCCCTCGACCCCAAGCTGCGCCAGGTCTCGCTGCGCATCGACGTTCCCGCCGACGCCCAGGTCGAGGCCGTCGAGGTCGAGCTGCGGTCGACGACCGACTCCTCGGCGCCGCCGCAGCGCTGCACGATCCGCCCCTTCGAGGTCAACGAGTGCCGCCTGCTGACGGAGATCGGCACCTGGGAGGTCACCGCCTCGGCGCCGGGCTTCAAGCCCTTCCACCAGGTGATCACCCTGACCAGCGGCCAGAACCCCGCGAGCTACACGCTGCCGCTGGCGAGCGAGACCCCGGTCGCCGTCGTCCCGCCGCCGGAGGTCGAGCCCGAGAAGGTCGACGTCGTCCCCAAGCCGGTGCGCATGCGCGTCGCCGGGGCGCTCAACGCCAGCGGCCTGCCGATCTTCGTCACCGGCTTGGGCCTCGCGGTCTACGGCTCGAACACCTACGACCGGGCGATCAACACCGACGTCGCCGACTGCACCGGCGCGCTCGACAACTACAACTGCCGCAACGACACGATCAAGGCGATCCGCCTGCGGACCGCCGGCCTCGCGCTGATCGGCACGGCGACCGGCCTCTTCACGACCGGCCTGACCGCCGAGTTCGACGTCAAGCCGCGGGTCTGGTACGCGGAGATGGGCGTCGGCGGCGGCCTCCTCCTCGGCGGCGCCATCTGGCTCGGGGCCACGACCGCGTCGCTCAACCGCGAGCTCATGGTCACCGAGCCGCCGCCGTGGGATCAGTCGGTCCCGAACATCGACAAGGCGACCAACCAGCGGCTCGCCGGGGCGATGCTCATGGGCACCGGCATCGGCCTCGTCACCGGCTCCACCGTCGGCCTGCTGATCCGCAAGCGCTACGAGCGGCGGGCGAAGCCGCTAAAGTCCGCGAAGCTCAGCCCCTTCGCGCCGATGGGCGGCGGCGGCCTGATGCTCAGCGGCCGCTTCTAGCGGCCCGCGGCAGCGCCTCCGCCACGGGCTCCGAGGCGGCGCAGACCTCCTCGGCGATCGCTCCCCGCCCGCGTCCTCGTGCCGCTGGGCGCGGGCGCTTTCGCGCCTCCCATCGGGGCGTCTCCGCCGCGGCGCGAACGTGGACGGTCTCGTATTGAGCGCGTACCATCGGCCAACTATGCGCTTGTGTTATTCGGTCGTCACAACGGGTCTCCTGTGTCTCTCGCTCACCGCCTGCGGCGATGATGAGCTCGGCTCGGGGACCGAGAGCGACGGCGGCAGCGCGTCCGCTGGCACCGACACCGACACCGGCGGCACCGACACTGACGCCGCCACCGGCACCGACACCGACGCGGCCACCGGCACCGAGTCCGACGGCGGCACCGACAGCGGCGGCACCGACACCGACGGCGAGCCGGTGATCCCCTACGACGGCGACCCGCTCCCCGAAGCCGACGTCGGTGAGTGGATCTGGGTCGACTTCCCCGAGGCCCGCTGCCGCGACGGATCGTCGACCGGGATCGGCGTGCGCTACGGCCTCGAGAACAAGCTGATGATCTTCTTCCAGGGCGGCGGCGCCTGCTTCAACACGCTCTCGTGCCAGCTCAACCCGCAGAACTACGACGAGGGGAACTTCGGCGGCTGGAAGGACGGCGGCGGCCGCTCGGGGATCCTCGACCCGGAGAACCCCGACAACCCGGTCGGCGAGTGGAGCGTCATCTACGTCCCCTACTGCACGGGGGACGTCCACGCCGGCGACCGCCCGGACGCGAACCTGAGCGGCGTCCCAGGGACCCAGCAATTCGTCGGCTACCGCAACGTCGACCACTTCCTCAACCGCGTCGTCCCGACCTTCTGGGAGGCCGAGCACGTCCTCGTCACCGGCGTCTCGGCGGGGGGCTTCGGCGCCGCCCTCAACTACGATCGCATGACCGAGTCGTTCCTCAAGAGCGAGGTCACCCTCATCGACGACTCGGGCCCGCCGATGGCCGACCCCTACCTCGCGCCCTGCCTCCAGCAGCAGTGGCGCGACGCCTGGAACCTCGACATGACCCTGCCGCAGGACTGCGCCGACTGCTTCAACGCCGACGGCGGCGGGATCATCAACCTCGCCTCCTTCCTCGGCGACAAGCACAGCGACGAGGTCATGGCGCTGATCTCGAGCGAGGAGGACGGGACGATCCGCTCGTTCTTCGGCTTCGGCAACAACGACTGCTCCGCGCTGATCCCGAACATGGACGCGGCGACCTTCAAGGAGGGGCTCTACGACCTCCGCGACAACGG
>JAGQIT010001503.1:0-701 GCA_020431135.1 Myxococcales bacterium
AACAAGTCGCACTCGGCGGCCTACGGCCTCATCACCTACCAGACCGCCTACCTCAAGCACCACTACCCGACCGCCTTCATGGCGGCGCTGATGACCTGCGACAAGAACAACAACGACAACGTCGTCAAGTTCATCGCCGAGGCGCGGTCGATGGGGATCACGGTGCTCGCCCCCGAGATCAACGAGTCGGGCCGCGACTTCTCGGTCGTCCGCCGACCGCACGACGAGGGCGAGGGCTTCGACGAGGAGATCCGCTTCGGCCTCGGCGCCGTCCGCAACGTCGGCGCCAACGCGGTCGACTCGATCCTCGAGGCCCGCGGCGACGGCCCCTTCGAGTCGATCTTCGATCTCTGCCGCCGCGTCGACGTTAAGCGCGTCAACAAGCGGACGCTCGAGGGGCTGGTCTACGCCGGCGCCTTCGACCTCGTCGCCGACGGCCGCTTCCGGTCGCAGCTCTTCGGCGTGATCGAGAAGGCGATCGAGCAGGGGCAGAGCGCCGCCCGCGACCGCGCCAGCGGCCAGACCGGCCTCTTCGATCTCCTCGCCGACGCCGCGCCGATGGCGGTCTACGACGAGAGCTACCCGACCTGCGAGGAGTGGCCGCCGAAGCAGCAGCTCCTCCACGAGCGCGAGGCGCTCGGCTTCTTCGTCTCAGGCCACCCGCTCGATCGCTTCCAGCAGGACATCGACAACGGCGGCGC
>JAGQIT010001503.1:770-2761 GCA_020431135.1 Myxococcales bacterium
CGCGAGGTCCAGACGCGCTCGGGCAAGGGGCCGATGTGCTTCTTCCAGCTCGAGGATCAGCTCGGCCGCATCGAGTGCGTCTGCTTCCCCAAGACCTACGCCCGCGTCGACGAGGAGAGCGGCCTGACCTTCGGCGAGCGCCTCGAGCAGATCGGCGACGAGCCGGTCTTCGCCACCGGCAAGATCGAGCTCGACAAGGACGACGAGGGGGAGATCTCCGCGGTCAAGATGCTCCTCGAGGACGTCCGCCCGATCGCGGAGGTCCGCGCCGAGCGGACCCGCCAGGTGCTGCTCACCCTCAAGGCCGAGCAGCTGACGCCGGCGCGGATCTTCAAGCTCAAGGAGATCGTCGCCCACCACAGCGGGACCTGCACTATGGAGATGGTCGTCACCGTCGACGGGCGCTACGCGTCGAAGGTCGTCTTCGGCGACAAGTTCGGCGTTCGGGCCGACGAGGGCCTGATGCTCGCCCTCGAGCGGCTCTTCGGCGGGTCCTACGCGCGCCTGGTCTAGGACGGCAGGGGGGCGCGCTCCGACGCAGGCGTGAGCGCGCCGAGGCGCCGCGATCGCGGTCGTCGTCGGACCGGGCCCCGCGGTCATGTCCCGGAGGGCGCGCCGCTACGAGTGCATCCGCTTGCGCCGGCGCCGGCGCGAGGGCTTGGGCTCCTCGACCGCGCGCTCGGCCTCCTCCTCGTCCTCTGCGTCGCCGAGGTCGTCGAGGCCGAGCGGGTGGAGACCGAGGGCGACGCGGCGATCGTCGTCGAGCTGGAGGAACGCCGCGAGCTCCTCGAGGATCGCGTAGCGGAGCTCCTGGTCGAAGAACTCCGGGTTGCGGGCGAGGCGGAGGATGTTGCGCCGGTAGATCGCGATCCCCGTGAGCACCGGCGGGGAGCCGTCGTCGGCGCCGCGGCTAGCCAGCGAGAGCGCGGCGATCCGCGGATCGACGCCCTCGAGGATCAGCTCCATCGACGGCATCTCGTGGACGAGCACGACGAGGGCGACGCGGCGCTGGCCGAGCTCGCGGAGCGCACCGTCGGGGCACTCGGTGAGGAGCTGGACGACCTTGCGGTGGAGCTGCGCAGGGTTCGGGACCCACTTCGGGATCGGCCCCTGGGCGTCGATGCGATAGACGCGGAGGGCGGCGTGGCAGGCCGCGCGCGCGTCCCCCTGCTGGTACTCCGCCTCGGAGAGGAGGTGCCAGGCGTCGGCGTTGCTCGAGTGGCGCTCGACGAGCGCGCGCAGGAGCGGCAGCGCCTCCTCGGGGAGCTGGATGTCGAGCCAGAGGCGGGCGAGGCGGAGGCTGTGGTGGAGGAGGCGGGCCTGCTGGGCGATCCGCTCCTCCTCCTCGAGGGGCTCGCCGTCGTCGTCCTCGACGAGCTCGGCGAGGACGTGGGCGTGCTCGCCGCTGCCGACGTCGATCTCATTGAGGTCGGCCTTGGTGGCGACCTCGATGAGCGGGTGGGTTGCGAGGGCCGACAGGCGCTCGGTCGCCTCGTCGACGAGGCCGAGGCTGATCTGGCTCTCGGCGCCGAGGAGGCCGAGCTCGAGGGCGTCGAACGCCGAGATCCCCTCGAGCTCCAGGGCCTCGTCGCAGAGCTGGAGGGCGCGGGCGGCGTCGCCGAGGTCGAAGAGGGCGACCTGCGCCGCCGCGAGGAAAGGATCGAAGTACTCGGGATCGATCTCGATCGCCGACTCGTACCAGCGCAGGCTCTCCTCGGGATCCCCCTCGGCGAGGGCGATGGCGCCGAGGAGAACGGGGGCCTCCGCGGCCTCCGGGCGGATCTTCTGGGCGTGGCGGGCCGACTGGCGGGCGGCCGCGTACTCGGCCCGATCGAGGAGGGACCAGCCGCGATCGAGGTGCGCCGCGTAGCGGCTGGTCTCGCCGTAGCCCGCGTCGTCTCGCTCTCTTGCTTGGCTCGCCATGGCGACCTGGTATAGCACGCGCCCACCTCGGCCCACGAACGACGCCCACGAACGCAGCCCACGAACGC
>JAGQIT010000196.1:0-5697 GCA_020431135.1 Myxococcales bacterium
CGGCGCCTCAAAGAGCCCGCCTGGCTGGACGTTCTGGCGGAAATTGTTGAACCGATCGTTTAGCCAGTTGATCTCTGGCATCGCCGGAATATCACCATCCTTGGAAATGTTTGTGATGTAGTACCCGTGCTGATTCCAGATCCGCCGGGTGCGGACCCAGAGGTCCGCGGCGTCGTGCCAGACCTCGAGGCCCGGCTTGCCGCCGTTCCAGCCGTTCTCGCCGACGACGATCTCGGCTGAGCCGTCGCGGTCGACGTCGGCGATGACGGGCATCTCGATGCGGGTGTGTGAGCGGAAGGAGTTGTCGGAGAAGAGGATGTCGCCGGTCTTGCCGTCGAAGACGCGGAAGTGGACCTCGTCGGCGTAGACGACCTCGGCCGAGCCGTCGCCCTCGAAGTCGAAGACGCTCGAGGCGGTGACACGGCTGGTGCAGTCCTCGTTGGGCTTCTTCCACAGGATCCCCTGGCTGTCGCAGCCGGCGGGGAGCGGGTTGCCGGTGCACTCAGGATCGGCGACGACGTAGTAGTCGGCCGACGCGGTGCCGATCTCGGGCTTCATGTCACCGTCGAAGTCGGCGATCGTCGGCGGGCCCGACTCGTTGTTGGCGCAGTCGATCTTCGGCAGCTTGATCCGGTGGAGCTGGGTGCCGTCGTCGTCGATGATGAAGACCTCGCCGAGGCGGATGATGACGACCTCGCCGAAGTCGTCGTCGTCGAAGTTGCCGACGGCGTTGAAGCCGTCGCACGGGAGGCTGCCGCCGCAGGGCGAGTTGTTGCCGACGTAGTCGTACTGGAACTTCACGGTCCCGTCGTAGTTGTAGACGGTGTTGCCGGCGATGACCTCCTGCTTGCCGTCGAGGTCGAGGTCGGCGACCGTCGACGAGGGCCCGAGGAAGCCGTTGTTGCCGATGCCGCCGCTGCCGCCGCTGGTGACGACGCCGTCCCAGACGAGCTCGCCGGTGACGCCGTCGAGGACGACGTTGCCAATGACGACCTCGGGGGTGCCGTCGCCGTCGAGGTCGGCGAGCGAGATGACCGGGCCGCCGCGCGTGTGGACGTTCCACTTCGGGTAGGTGTCGTTGGTCCAGAGGACCTCCCAGGTCGAGGCGTCGTCCGAGGTCCGGCGGAAGGCGACGGTGCCCTGCGGCTGCCCGCCGAACTTGCCGATGGCGACGATCTCCGGGACGCCGTCGCCGTCGAGATCGCCGGCGGCGATGCCCGCGTCGTTGGTCAGCGTGGGGCTGGAGATCGACGCCAACGTGGTCATCGTCTTGTCCTCATTGCACTCGCCGCTGACGATGCGGATCGTCGCGTTCACATTGCAGCATCCGTCCCCACTATAGTCATAGGTTAGGAAGGCGATGTCCGGCGTGTCGAGATCGTCGGTCACGCCGTCCATGTTGTCGTCGCTGAGGTTGATGACGATCGGCGTGGCGACGACGTCCTTGCGGCCGCTCTGCGGGAGCCCGGCGGAGGTCCAGCGGCAGCCCTGGACCGGCGCGAAGTCGCCGAACTCGGGGATGAACTCGCACTCTGGAAGAATGTCCTTGGGGACGCACTGTCCGAGGGACGAGGCGCAGATCTCGTTGAGCGCGCACTCCTCGGTGAACTCGCAGGCGGCGCCAGGGACGATGCACGAGTTCGCGTAGCACACCTGCTCGCCCTCGCAGCAGAGATCGAGGTTCTCACCGCAGAGTTCGCCGCCGGCGCACTTGTCGACGCAGGCCTGGCCGTCGCAGTACTGCTCGATGCTGCAGCAGACGTCGGTGCACAGGGTGTCCGGCGGCGGCTCGTCGGTCTGGCCGTTGCAGTCGTCGTCGATGCCGTTGCACACCTCCTCGCCGTCCGGGTTCGCGGTGCCGACGTCGTCGTTGCAGTCGTCGTTGTTCTGCGTCCAGCCGGCGCCGGGGTCGACGCAGAACTTGCTAGGCTGGGCGTTCTCGTCGCCGTAGCCGTCGTTGTCGTCGTCGGGCCAGTAGTCCTTGGCGTTCGGGTCCTCGCCGACGCAGGCGACCGCGTCGACGCCGTCGCACTCCCAGACCGTGAGCTCGCAGCCGCCGCAGGGCTCGCCGGGGACGCCATCGAGCGGATCGCAGCCGCCGCACGCGTTCTCGCCGGCGGCGCAGCCCGTGGTCGAGCCCATCGTACCGCCGCTCATGGTCCCGTCGGTCGTCCCGGTCGTCCCGGTCTCGGTCGCCGAGTTCGAGGCGCTCTCGGTCCCTTGGGTCAGGGTCCCTGTGCCGCTCGCCGACTCGGTGTTCTGCGCGGTGTCGTCACCGCTGCATCCGACGACCAGGGCCGCGCAAGCGAGCCCGACCACGCCAGTCCACTGATATCGAAGCTTAAGGTCCTTCATCTCCATCCAATCCCCGCACATCGAGTCGGCCCGACCACGCACCTCATCCGCGAGTCGAACCTCGTCCATGATGAACGAGCGCGGCTCGGCAGGGAATGGGCGACGCGAGCGCAGGCTCTGGGCGCTTGCGCCCGCTCTCCACAGCCGGCGCCCTGGCCTCTTCCGCACGCCCTATCGCACCACCCGTGATCGACGACGGCGCGACGTGACGACGCGCGCTCGCGTACGCATCGGGGAGCTGCATTTTTGGCTCGGCACCCGTTGGCTACGAGCCGCGCCCCTCGACCTAGAACGCGTTGCATGAGTCGTCGACCCTTGGTCGGCGGACGCAAGGCTGCGCGCGGCGAGTTCGACGGCAACAGTGAGCGCCCGCGACTCTCCGCGCGCGCGGTGGAGTCGAGACGCGCGACAATTCGGCGCGCCCAATGTCCCGGCACCGCCTCCCGACGCCGCCGTAGCCCTGCGATTTCGGCCGAGACGAGCGACCGCCGATCTCAGGGCGAGAGAGCGGGCCGCGACCGCTCGCACAGGCGACCAAGGAGCCGCATCGAGGGTCCCACGCGCCTCGCGGAGCGATCGCGGCGGTATCACGGAGCGCCGCTAGGGCGTGGTGATCGTCGCCGTGCCGCCCTCGTGACGCTCGATCACCGGCGGCGCGTCGATGAAGGCGCCGATGACCTCTGCGTTGGTGGTCGTGTGCAGCGTCGGCCGGAGCGTGCGGATCGTCGAGCCGCCGGCGAGGGTCATGGGGATGAGGAGCTGATCCGCGAGGTGACGGCCGACGGGCACGCCGGCCGCCAGGTACGCGCGCATCTCCTCAACAGCGGACCGCCCGACGGCCTCTGCGCGCGTGCCGATCGCCCCGAAGGCGGAGCACATCTCCGAGCAGCCGTCGCCGCCGACGTGCAGGAGGAGCGCGTTGCCGGGACCCGGGCTGTCGACCTCGCGGAGCTCGAGATCGGCGCCCGACCAGCCGAGGCGCTCCTCAACGACGCCCAGCTCGCGGACGCCGACGTCACGGGAGAGGTTGGCGACGAGGGCGACCGCCCGCCGCTCCCGCAGCTCGCCGCGCTCCCGCAGCTCGAGGGGTCGCCAGCTGTGGCCGCCCTCGACCTCGATCTCGACGATCCCGCCGCCCGCCGGGTAGAAGCCGTGGCGACGCAGGCGGACGTCGATCGCCGCGCCCATGCGCCGGAGGAGCGGCGCGAGCACGCCGTCGATGAACTCGAAGGGCGGGGCCATCGCCGCGTGGGTGCCCCCCTCGAGGCGCAGGCGCGAGCGACCGGGCGCGCTGAGCAGCGGCCACAGCACCGTCTGGAGAACGAGCATCGTCGAGCCCGCGCTGCCGATCGCGAAGCGGTAGTCGCCGTGGCGGATCGCCTTCGGGCGGATCGCGATCTCCGGCGAGCCGAGCGTCGCCCCGTCGACGTCGGCGCCGGCGATCTCCGCCGCGGCCCGCAGCGCCGTGAGGTGCTGGCGGAGCAGCCCCGGCCGCTTGCGCTTCGCCCGGACGCGGCGCAGCGTCAGCGGCTTGCCGTAGATAAGCGCCAACGCCAGCGAGGTCCGGAGCACCTGGCCGCCGCCCTCGCCCTGGGATCCGTCGATCGTGACTGCGCTCTGCTTGCCCTTGACCATCGCGTACCTGCCTCCGCTCGTCTCTTGGCTGCTGACTCTTCTTACTACTTTCTTGTCGATAAGAAGCGGCCGCGCCGGAGCCCGGCGCGGCCGCGTCTGCCATCAGCCCTTGACGCAGAGGACCTGGCGGAGGGTATGGACGACCTCGACGAGGTCGGCCTGGGCGGCCATGACCGCCTCGATCGACTTGTAGGCCGCGGGGGTCTCGTCGATCACCGCCGCGTCCTTACGGCACTCGATCCCCGCCGTCGCGGCGGCGTGGTCATCGACGGTGAAGCGGCGGCGCGCCTCGGTCCGCGACATCACCCGCCCGGCGCCGTGGCTGCACGAGCAGAAGCTCTCGCGGTTGCCCTTGCCGCGGACGATGTACGAGCGCGCGCCCATGCTGCCCGGGATGATCCCGAGCTCCCCGAGGCCGGCCCGGACCGCGCCCTTGCGGGTCACGAAGACGTCCTTGCCGTAGTGGCGCTCGCGGGCGACGTAGTTGTGGTGACAGTTCACCGCGAGGTCGCCGTAAGTGAAGGGCGGCAGGTCGTCGGCCGCGGCCAGGACCTCCAAGACCGCGCGCATCATCAGCTCGCGGCTGATCCGCGCGAAGTCCTGCGCCCAGGTGAGCGCCTCGATGTAGTCGCCGAAGTAGCGGCTCCCCTCGGGGAAGTAGGCGAGGTCGAGGTCCGGGAGGTGGACGAACCACCGCTTCATCTCCTCGCGGGCGAGGCGGATGAAGTGCGAGCCGATCCGGTTGCCGATCCCGCGCGAGCCCGAGTGGAGCATCACCCAGACGTCGTCGTCCTCGTCGAGGCAGAGCTCGATGAAGTGGTTGCCGCCGCCGAGGGTCCCGAGGTGGGCGAAGGTGTTGGCGCCGGCGATCGCCGGGTGCTTGTCGGTGATCACGTCGAGGCGGCCCTCGAGGCCCGCCCAAGCCGCAGCGACGGGCGCGGGCAGGTCATGCCAGGCGCCGCGATCGCGCCCGCGGGTGCGGCCGTGCGGGACCGCGGCCTCGATCGCCGAGCGCAGCGCCCCGAGGCTCTCCGGGAGGTCGACCGCGCGCAGGCTGGTGCGGACCGCGATCATGCCGCAGCCGAGATCGACGCCGACCGCCGCCGGGATGATCGCGCCGACGGTGGGGATCACCGAGCCGACGGTCGCGCCCTTGCCGACGTGGGCGTCGGGCATCGCCGCGACCCAGCGGTGGATGAAGGGCATCTTGGCGAGGTTGGCGAGCTGGCGCAGGGCGCCGTCCTCGACGGGCACGCCCTTGGTCCAGCGCTTCACCGGCTTGGCGCCGTCGTGTTGATCGATCTCGTAGGGGAGTAGAGCCTGAGCGGTCATCTTCGTTCTCCTTGGTGACGCTCAGGGGTTGCAGGCGGCGAACCGGACCTGCCCATCACTCAAAACCTGCTGTCATCTCTTGGGGTTCGGTGAACTCGCTCAGAAACGCGCCACGACTGGTCGATACAGAGATATAAAACTTCTAGCGCATGATATAAACGCAGCGAACGATGCGCCCCACCGTCGTCATCTCCCTGCTCGGGACCACCCTCGACGCCGCCTATGGCGATCGCTGGCAGCGTTGGCGGCCGAACGTCGACCTCTGCCGCCACGACGACTTCGTCGTCGACCGCCTCGAGCTCCTCTTTCAGGAGAAGTGGCGCCGCCTCGCCGAGGAGACGGCGGCCGACGTCGCCCTCGTGTCGCCGGAGACCG
>JAGQIT010000196.1:5744-6267 GCA_020431135.1 Myxococcales bacterium
TCCCTCCTCGACTTCGCCCAGGCCTACCCCTTCCGGCCGGACGACGAGGACTACCTGATCCACATCACGACCGGCACGCACGTCGCCCAGATCTGCCTCTTCCTGCTCACCGAGTCGCGCCACCTCCCGGGCAAGCTCCTCCAGACCTCGCCGCCGCCGGCCCGCCACCGCGGCGGCCCGGGGCGGCTGCGGACGATCGACCTCGACCTGTCGAAGTACGACCTCCTGGCGACCCGCTTCCACCGCGAGCGCGCGGCCGGCCTGTCGGCGCTGAAGTCGGGGATCGCCACGCGGAGCGCCGACTTCAACGCGCTCATCGAGCGGATCGAGCGGGTCGCCCTCGCGTCGCGCTCACCGATGCTCCTGACCGGACCGACGGGCGCAGGCAAGACCCGCCTCGCCCGCCGGATCTTCGACCTCAAGCGCGCGCGCAACCAAGTGCAGGGGTCGTTCGTCGAGCTCAACTGCGCGACGCTCCGCGGCGACGGGGCGATGTCGGCGCTCTTCGGCCACGTCCGCGGCG
>JAGQIT010000197.1:0-2848 GCA_020431135.1 Myxococcales bacterium
CGCGGCTCCCCCTGCTGCTTCTCGGCGATGATCTTGAGGGTCGAGCCGGTGTAGGGGAGGTCGCCGCACAGGCACTCGTAGAGGATCACGCCAACCGCGTACCAGTCGCTCGCGGGGGTCGGCTGCTCGCCGCAGGCCTGCTCCGGCGACATGTAGGCCGGCGTCCCGAGGATCCCCTCGTCGTAGGTCTTGTCGACGCTGTAGACGTAGGAGTCCGCGGCGAGGCCGAAGTCGAGGAGGACGACGCGCTCGGCGGCGTCGACGAGGACGTTCGGCGACTTCACGTCGCGGTGGAGCTTGCCGGCGCCGTGCAGCGCCATCAGCCCGCGAGCGAGCTGGCGCAGGGCGTTGCGCGTCCGCTCGGCGCCGCGGCTCGGCTGGTCGCGGACGTGCTCGACGATCGACACCCCGTCGATGAACTCCATCGTCATGAACCACTGGCCGCGGTAGGACACGAGCTCGTGGAGGGTGACGAGGTTGGGGTGGGCGAGGTCGGCGACCGCCCGGAACTCGTTCTTCAGGCGGTAGAGGGCGCTCGGGTCGAGCTTGTGCAGGGTCTTGAGCGCGACCTTCTCATCGCGCTCGGTGTCGATCGCCTCGAAGACCACGCCCATCGCCCCGGAGCCGAGGCGGCGGACGACGTGGTAGCGCCCGAGCATCCGCGACGCGCGGCGAGGTGGCACCCGCGGCTGGGTCGCCGAGGACGCGACCGAACGCGCCGCCCCCTCTCGCTCGTCCACGGTCACGCGGGCGAAAATATCGCAGGTCGCTCCTCGGCAGCATTAAGTTGCTGCCGAGCCGCGTCGCGGAGATAGCGCGGGAGCCTGATCGGCGCGCCGTCCGTCGCGGCGCCGTCTCCTAGCCGGCGCGGAGGGCCTCGAGGCGGGTGAGGAGGGGCTGCGGGGGCGCCTGCCCGGCGCGGACGAGGCGGGCCTGGTGCTCGAGGACGACGCGGTCGTCGCGGCTGAGGTCGCCGCGGACCGCCGTCAGTGCGCGCTCGATGTGCTCGAGGAGCGACGGCGGCAGGCACCAGCGCGGCCGGTGATGCCGTGCGTTCACCAAAAGCATGCGCCCACATCATAGCGGGCCGCAGACGAAGTTGCCTCCGGCGATTTCGCGCTACGAGCCCGTGTTGGCCCTATTGCGCGCGTTTTCGCGGCGTCGGCGGTGGCTCATCACTGGCACTCTCCGCGGCCTCGCGGCGGCGGATCGCGGGGCCCGTGCTACGATCGCCGCCCGGAGGAACCGCGATGGCCAAGCCCCTCGTCGAGCTCATCACCGCCCTGCGCGTCACCGCCGAGCGCCTGAGCGCCGGGGCGCGCTACCAGTGGGGGCACTACGGCGAGTGCAATTGCGGGCACCTCGCGCAGACGCTCCTCGGCTACGCGCCGGCCGAGCTCCACCGCTTCGGCCAGCAGCGCGAGGGCGACTGGCAAGAGCACGCCCGCGAGTACTGTGACACCAGCGGCTATCGCATCGACCACGTGATCCGCCAGATGCTCGGCGCCGGCCTCAGCCTCGACGACATCATCCACCTCGAGAACCTCTCCGATCCGCGGGTGCTCGCGGCCCTCCCGGGCGGCATGCGCTACCTCGCCCGCAACCGGCGCGACGACGCGGTCCTCTACATGCGGACCTGGGCGGAGCTCCTCGCGGGGCAGCTCGCGCGCCGCGACGCCGAGGCCAGCGGCGCGGCGGCCTGAGGTCCGCCGGGGCGATCGTCTACGCGACGGGGGTCGGCTTGCCGAGCTCGTCGGCGGCGTCGAGGGCGACGCCGATCCCGAGGCCGGGGAGCGCCGGCGGCTCGGCGGAGAGCTCGTCGACCGATCCCGGCGGCACCGGATCGTTAACCGTCAGCATGTGGGCGTCGAGGTCGAGGGCGTCGACGAGGCCGCTGAGCTGGGCCGCCGCGGCGAGGCCGATCCGGCTCTCGATCATGCAGCCGAGGAGGACGCCCCAGCCCTCGCGGCGGGCGAAGGCGATCATCGCCAGGGCCTCGGAGACGCCGCCGCACTTCATCAGCTTGACGTTGATCCCGTCGACGCGGCCGCGGAGCGCCGCGAGCGAGGCGAGGTCCTGGACGTCCTCGTCGGCGTAGATCGGCAGCGGTGAGCGCCGGCGGAGGTCGCCGAGCTGCCAGAGCGCGCCGCGGGGGAGCGGCTGCTCGACGAGCTCGACGCCGTGATCGGCGAGGTAGGGGAGGAGGTCGCGGGCGTCGGCGAGGGTCCAGCCGCCGTTGGCGTCGACGCGCAGGCGGACGTTCGGGGCCGCGGCGGCGACCCGGGCGATCGCCTCGCGGTCGAAGTGCGGATCGAGCCCGAGCTTCACCTTGAGGAGCGGCAGGTGGGCGGCCTCGCGGGCGCGCGCCTCCATCTGCGCGAGGCTGTCGAGGGCGATCGTGTAGGTCGTCTCGCCGGCGGGCGGCGGCGCGCCGATCAGGCGGTGGAGGGCGAGGCCGCGGCTGCGCGCCGCGAGGTCCCAGAGGGCGATGTCGACCGCGGCGAGGGCGGCCGTCGCCTCGCCGGCGAGCGGGCGGAGCTCGGCGATCGCCCGCGGCGGGTCGTAGTAGGCGTTGGCAGGCAGCGCGGCCGCGAGCACGTGGACGAGCGGGACGTGGTCGGCGGCCGCGATCCCGCGGTAGCGCACCGGCGCGGCCTCGCCGAGGCCGACCCGGCGGGCCTCGTCCTCGAGGCGGACGAGAACCGTGGGGAGGGCGTCGACGCTGCCGCGGGCGATGCCGAAGGGGTAACGGAGGCGGAGCTCCTTGAGCCAAGTGGTGGCGCGCACTGCGGGCGATAGTGCCACATCGCCGGGTGGCTCGTCGGCGCGCGGCGATCCGACAGGACGA
>JAGQIT010000197.1:2886-6699 GCA_020431135.1 Myxococcales bacterium
GGAGCGACGCCCGCGTTCGGCGATTTCCCTCGGGGTCGCGGCGCCTTGCGGTATGGAGGGGATCGATGGCGGAGCCAGCGGCGGATCCAGCGGCGGATCATTGGGGGGAGCGGCTCCCGCGGCGCCTCGGGCTGTGGAGCACGGTCGCCGTGCTCGTCGGCTCGACGATCGGCAGCGGCATCTTCAGGACCCCGGCGGTGGTCGCCGAGCGCGTCGACGACCTCGGGCTCTTCGCCCTCGCCTGGGGGCTGGGGGCCCTCGTCGCCCTCGCCGGCGCCCTCACCCTCGCGGAGCTCGCGGCGGCGATCCCCCGCACCGGCGGGATCTACGTCTACATCCGCGAGGCCTTCGGTCGCCTGCCGGCCTTCCTCTTCGGCTGGTGCGAGCTCCTGATCCTCCGCCCGTCGTCCTACGGCGCCCTGGCGATCACCTCGTCGGAGTACCTGTGGCGGGTCCTCGAGCGCGACGGCTCCGCCGAGCTCACACTCCTACCGCTGTCGCGGGCCCAGCTGACGGCGGCGGCGATGATCGTCGTCGTCGCGGCGATCAACGCCCGCGGCGTCCGCCTCGGCGCCCTCGTCCAGAACCTGTCGACGATCTTCAAGGTCGCGGCGATCCTCGCCCTGATCGTCCTCGGCGTCGCCTACATGCCGACGGCGGCGGGGGAGGGGGCGGCCAGCGGCGGCGCGACGACCCCCGCGACCTTCGGCCTGGCGATGGTCTCGATCCTCTGGGCCTACGACGGCTGGTCCGACGCCGGCTTCGTCAGCGGCGAGGTCCGCGATCCCCAGCGCTCGCTGCCGCGGGCCTTCATCCTCGGCACCGTGGGCGTTGTCCTCCTCTACCTCGCGGTGATCGCCGTCTACGTCAGCGTCATCCCGCTCGCCGAGATGCCCGGCTCGCCGCTGATCGCCGCCGACGTCGCCGTCCGCCTGATCGGCCCGGTCGGCGCAGTCGCGGTCGCGGCCGCCGTCATGGTCAGCACCTTCGGCACCCTCAACGGGACGATGATGACCGGGCCGCGGGTCTTCTACGCGATGGCCGAGGACGGCCTCTTCTTCCGCCGGATCGCCGCGATTCACCCGCGCTACGGCACGCCCTCGGCGGCGATCGTCCTGTCGGCGATCCTCGGGGTCATCTTCGTCGCCTCGCGCTCCTTCGCCGAGCTCGCGGACGGCTTCGTCGTCGGCATCTGGCCCTTCTACGCCCTCGCTGTCGCGGCCGTCTTCGTCCTCCGTCGGCGCCGCCCGGAGCTCGTCCGCCCCTACCGGGTGCTCGCCTACCCGCTGGTGCCGCTCCTCTTCCTCCTGGCGTCGATCTATCTCCTCGGCAGCTACGCGATCACGCAGCCGGGGACCTTCGCCGTGAACCTCGCGGTGATCGCCGCGGGCGTCCCCGTCTACCTCCTCTGGCTGCGCCGCGCGTAGGAGGTTCGCTGTCGCCCTCGGCGTCACCCGGAGGAGGGTGTTCGGATGGGCGAAACATCGGGGTTGCACCTACATCGAAACCGGTGTAGGTACACGCGCTCCGATGGGATCGCTCCGAGATTTTTTTCGTGGTCCATCGCAGTAGCTAACAAAGCTAACGGTCTATCCCGAGAAAACCGATCTGAAAGGGTTTTCTCCGGTTGGATCCGATAGAGTCAGTGTAAGTGCAATAACCTCACCCGCTCGCTGATCGATCGCGTGCGGACTCCGCTGTCATGTTCGTGGGGAGTGCTACGCGAAGATGCGTATACAAAGGGTGGGGAGGCCTCTTCGACCGCGGAATTGGCCATTGTGATTCTCCTGACACCGTGCAAAGGGTCACGGGGTGCGAACTCGCACATCGTAGGCAGCTGCTGACCACCGCACACACCACCAGGAGATGAACGATGTTTAAGAGGACATTCTGCGCGCTACTCACCTTCGGGGCCCTCGCAACCGCCTGCTATTCGGGGGGGGACGCCACCGTCGATCGCGGTCTCGTGATTACCGCGGAGGATCTCGCCGAGCTCCCCGAGGGGGAGGCCCTCGTCGTCGACCTCCGGGCCCCCGACGCCGACGTCCGCTTTGACCTCAGCGCCGGGCCGATCGAGCTCGACCGCGTCGTCATCCTCCAGCCCGAGGGCGGCGAGATTCTCCTCCAGGATCTGATCGGCCTCTACGGCGAGGCCCTCGGCGTCGATCTGATCGGCGACGGCGAGATCCGCCTGGCCAGCGGCGACTTCGACAACCTCGCGTCGATCGCCGCGTCCTTCGACGACTTCCCCGTGCTCCTCCCGAGCCAGAGCGCGGCCCTCTCGCGGCTGCCTCAGATCGACCGGATCTCCCTCGACCGGCGCGCGCTCCCGCGGATGATCCGCGGCGAGCTCGGGACCATCTCCGGCGACGCGGCCTCCGGCGCCGTCGACTTCATCCACGGGATCGCCCCGGCCTTCCGCTTCGGCGACGGCCACGACGTCGAGGTCGTCCGCGTCGACGAGGACGACCTCGGCCAGGTGCACGTGCGGGTGCAGCTCTTCATCGACGACCTCCCGGTGATCGGCGCCGAGGCGATCGTCCACGCCGACCGGGCGAGCGGCGTGATCAACGGTCTAAACAGCCACCTGGTGGCGCTCAGCGCCGCCGACGACGAGCGCGCGCTGATCGACGGCGAGGCGGCGATCGAGGCGGCCAGCGCCGGCCTCAAGGGCGAGGCCTTCGAGGTCACCGACGTCATCGATCTGGTCTACGTCGTCGTCGACGGCCGCCCGGTCCTCGCCTACTCCGCGCCGGTGGCCTACGCCGGCGAGGAGGGCCCCGAGCTCGACGTCGTCTTCGCCGACGCGCGCAGCGGCGAGCTCCTCACCCGCCACCCGCAGATCCACCGCGCCAAGAACCGCCGGGTCTACAGCGCCAACAACGGCCAGAGCCTGCCGGGCTCGCAGAAGATGTCCGAGGGGAACGGGGCGAACGGCGACCCGGTCGTCCAGGCCGCCTACGAGAACTCGGGCCTCACCTACGACTACTACAAGGCGAAGTTCGGCCGCGACTCGTTCAACAGCGGCGGCGCGACCCTCCACTCGACGGTCCACTACGGCAATGACTACGACAACGCCTTCTGGAACGGCCAGCAGATGGTCTACGGCGACGGCAGCGGCTACTACTTCGATCCGCTGGCGTACTCGGCCGACATCGTCGTCCACGAGCTGACCCACGCGGTGACCAGCTACAGCGCCGACCTCGTCTACCAGAACGAGTCGGGGGCGCTCAACGAGGCCTTCTCCGACATCATGGCCGCGAGCGCTCAGGCCTGGCAGGCGGGCGGCGTGAGCTCGGCGACCTGGAAGCTCGCCGAGGACGTCTGGACGCCGGACACCCCCGGCGACGCGATGCGCTACATGAACGACCCGACCGCCGACGGCCAGTCGTACGACTACTACCCGACGCGCTACCAGGGGAGCCAGGACAACGGCGGCGTCCACCTCAACTCGGGCATCGCCAACCTCGCCTTCAAGCTCGCGGTCACCGGCGGGACCCACCCGCAGGGCAAGACCAACGTCAGCGTCCCGGCGATCGGCGTCGCGAAGGCCGAGCAGATCTTCTATCGCGCGCTGACCTCGTACCTGAGCTCGTACTCCGACTTCGAGGACGCCCGCAACGCGACCGCGCAGGCGGCGGAGGACCTCTATGGCGCGACCGAGGCCGCGGCGATCCACAAGGCCTGGGACGCGGTCGGAGTGCCCGGGACCCCGCAAAACGACGACCCGCCGCCGCAGGACGACCCGCCGCAGGACGACCCGCCGCAGGACGACTCGTGCTCCGGCGTCCCCTACGGCGGCTCGCTGTCGAG
>JAGQIT010000197.1:6836-7507 GCA_020431135.1 Myxococcales bacterium
CGGCTGGTCGACCGTCGCCAAGTCCGAGTCGCCGACCTCGTCGGAGAGCGTCTCCTACAGCGGCAGCCCCGGCTACTACGTCTGGCGCGTCTACTCCTACTCGGGCGGCGGCTCCTACAACCTGAGCCTGACCACCCCGTAGGTCGCGGCGACAACGTCGATAGCGTCGCAAAGAAGAGAGCGGGCACGGCCACCGCGGCCGTGCCCGCTTGTTTGCGCCTTGTGCGGGCTTCGGTGTCGCTAGGTCACAAGGTCAGCCATGCGGCTCGAGGCCGCCCCGGGCTGATCGCAGAGGCGCAGCCGACCGTCGGCGATGCGCCGGTGGTCGGACGTACGCTGGCAGCGCTGGAGCGCGCCCCGTTTGTGGCCCATCGCCGCGCCTCTGTGGCGATGGACAGCGGCAGGGACCCACTGTCAGTTCTGCCGCGGCGCTCGTGAACGCCGCTCATCGGCGCCTCCATGCGCCTTTGTGGCCATAGTTTCCACCTGAAACCCACGTATCAATAGTTGAAGGATTCTCCGCGGGTGTCAACGGGAGAAATAGCCCGCGAGAAATTGACACCGCCCGTGGGCGCTATCAGCCCCACGGGCGGCGAATTCACGCGAACCTGTCGCTCGGATCACATCCGTTCGAAGATGCCAGCGGCCCCCATGCCGCCGCCGATGCACAT
>JAGQIT010001504.1 GCA_020431135.1 Myxococcales bacterium
TTCCTCGAGCGGATCCACGGGGTCATGAACCGCATCGACATGCTCCCGGTGACGACGATCGGCGTCGTCCACGGGGTGTGCTTCGGCGGCGGCTTCGAACTCGCCCTGACCTGCGACGTGATCATCGCCGAGAAGAGCGCGCGCTTCTGCTTCCCGGAGCTCCGCCTCGGGATCATCCCGGGCTTCGGCGGCATCCCCCGCCTGCGCCGCGACGTCGGCAACGCGACGATCCGCGACCTCCTCCTCAGCGGCCGCAGCGTCTCGGCCAAGCGGGCCCACGCGCTCGGGATGATCGCCCAGGTCGTCGGCCGCGGCGAGGGCCTGACGGCCGCCCGCGCCCTCGCCGAGCAGTCGGGGAAGTTCGACGACCGCGCCCGCCGCGAGTGCAAGGCGTTCATCAAGCGCCTGCCGACGGACGAGCTCGAGCGCGAGAAGGAGCTCTTCGTCGAGCTCGCCCTGCGGCCGCCGCTCCTCAACGCCCTCGCCAAGTTCGTCGAGAGCACGGACCTCCGCCCCTACCTGCCGTGATCCCCACCAGAGCCCAGCCATGAGCGACACCACCGTCCAAAAACTGATGGCCCTCGCCGCCCGCCAATTCGACGCCGACGTCGACGCGCTGCGGCCCGAGGACGACCTCTTCGAGGCCCTCGGCATCGACTCCTTCCAGGCGGTCGAGTTCATCTCGGACCTCGAGGACGAGTTCGACGTCGAGCTCCCCGACTACGAGCTGCAGGGCGTCAAGACCTTCGCCGCTCTCGCCGACAAGATCGACAAGAGGCGCTGATGCTCGACCTCTCCCGCGTGAGTTGCCTGGGCGACGCCCTGCGCGACGCGACCACCACCTTCAAGTCGCGGGTGGCGATGATCGAGGCCGATCGTCACCGCGAGAACGTCCGCTACACCTTCCTCGAGGCCGAGCGCCTCGCCGAGGGCTTCGCCGCCTACATCCAGGGCCGCGGCTTCGCCTCGGGCGATCGCTGCGCGATCCTGATGCAGAACCAGTCGAAGTGGCTGCTCGCGGCCACCGGCGCGCTGTGGTCCGGGGCGACGCTCGTCCCCCTCGACTACAAGCTCACGGCCGGCGAGCAGCTCGACCTCCTCGACCACTGCCGGCCGCGGGTGCTCGTCACCGAGGCGTCGACCTGGGAGCGCCTGCGCGCCGAGGGCCGCGGCGAGATCTTCGAGCGCACGCTGGTGATCGTCACCGAGCCGCGTGAGGGCCAGGACCTCGGCCCCGCCGTCCCCTGGCAGACCGCCGACACCCGCGGCTTCACCTACCGCGGGCGCGAGCGCGACGAGACCGCGTGCATCGTCTACTCGTCGGGCACCGGCGGCACCCCCAAGGGGTGCATGCTCAGCCACGCCAACTACCTGGCCCAGGCCGAGGTCCTCGCCAAGCTCTTCCCGATGGAGGAGGGCGACAAGTTCTTCTCGGTCCTGCCGACCAACCACGCGATCGACTTCATGTGCGGCTTCCTCCTCGCCCTGATGATGGGCGGGACCGTCGTCCACCAGCGGACGCTGCGGCCGAAGTACCTGGCGTCGACGATGCAGCGCTACGGGATCACCCAGATCGCGCTCGTGCCGACGATCCTCAAGAACCTCGAGAAGAAGCTGCGCGAGCGCCTCGACGACCTGCCGAAGTGGCAGCGCCTGATCGTCGACGGCCTCCTCGACCTCAACGAGGTCGCGACCCGCCGGCGGCCGAACCACGCGCTGTCGAGCAAGCTCCTCAAGCCGCTCCACGATCAGTTCGGCGGCAAGCTCCGCTTCATCTTCGCCGGCGGCGCCTTCGTCGACCGCAAGATGGCCGAGTTCTTCAACCGCATCGGCATCCCCGTGGTCATCGGCTACGGCCTCACCGAGGCCGGCACCGTCCTCACCGTCAACGACCTCGAGCCCTTCCGCGGCGACACGGTCGGCAAGCCGGTCGACGACACCGAGATCGAGATCCGTGACGCTAACGAGCTCGGCGTCGGCGAGGTCTGGGCCCGCGGTCCGACCGTCATGCAGGGGTACCTGGGCGAGCCCGAGCTCACCGCCGAGGCGATCCAGGACGGCTGGCTGCGCACCGGCGACCTCGGGACCATCGACGCCGCCGGCCACCTCAAGCT
>JAGQIT010001505.1 GCA_020431135.1 Myxococcales bacterium
GACGACGAGGCGCTGCGCCGCGGGCAGGTCCGCCTCCTCGAGCTCGAGGCCGTCTTCGCCGACGGCGCCCTGGTCCGCGCCCGCGCGGGTGAACGCGGCGCCCCCGAGGCGCGCGCCGTCGACGAGGTCATGGCCCCAGGCGCCGAGCGTCTCGACGTCGCAGTGGCGCTCCCCGACCTCCGCGACGACCGCGACAACGTCCGCGACGACCCCGACGCACGCTTCCTCCCGACGCTGCGCCGCGACGTCCCAGACTTGTGCGGCGGGCGTACCCGCGTCGATCTCGAGGTCGGCGCCCCTAACCTCCGCCTGCTCCTCGGCGACGAGGCCCGCCGAAGCGGCGTCCAGACGATCAAGATCGCGGAGCTCCGACGCGAGTTCGACGGCACGCTCGTCTGGGACCCGAGCTACATCCCGCCGTGCCTCGCGCTCAGCGCCGCGCCGGGGCTCCTCGCGGAGCTCCGCGAGCTCCTCAGCCTCGCCCTGTCTCGCCGCCGCGCCCTCGTCGACCTCCGCCATGAGCACGATCCCGAACGCGCTGAATTCCTCGGCCGCGACATCACCCACTACCTCCTGCTAGACGCCCTCGGCGGCGCCATCCCGGCCCTGCGTCACCTCCTCGACGAGCCGCGCACGCACCCCTTAGCCGCCTTCCTAGCCCTCTCCTCCTTCGCCGGCAAGCTCACCTCGTTCGCCACCCAAGTCGCCCCCGAGGAGCTGCCGAGCTTCCGCTTCGTCGACCTCCGCGCGAGCTTCGGCGGGCTCGTCGCGGCGATCAAGGAGATCCTCGGGATCGCGGTCGAGGCCGACTTCGTCCGGATCCCGCTGACCCTCCGCCCGGAGGACGGCGTCTGGCTCGGGCGCCTCGCCGGCGACGCGCTCACCTGCCGCGCCTACGTGCTCGCGGTCGAGTCGACGCTGCCGCAGCTCGAGCTCATCCGCGGGCTCCCGCGCCTCTCGAAGATCGCCTCCTGGGGGAGGATCGGCACCCACGTCAAGCAGGCGACGCCCGGCGTCCGGATCGCCCACCTCGACAAGCCCCCGGCCGAGATCCCGCGGCGCCCGCGGCAGATCTACTTCGCGCTCCTCACCGACGACCCCGACTGGGCCGAGGTGCTCCGCGAACAGACGCTGGCGATCTTCGCCCCTGAGCCGCTCGACCACCGACGCGTCCGCGTCGAGCTCTTCGGTGTCCGCCGCGGCGACCCAGATCCGAGCGCCGGAGGGTCCCGATGAGGCCGAGACGTCGCCCACGACGCGGAGGTGCCGCGTGAGCTCGACGGACCCCAGGGTCGAGGCGCTGCGCCTCGCCGCACCTGTCGTCGCGGCCATCGAGGCGCTCCCGCAAAGCCGCGACGGAGCCGCGCTCGAGCGCGGACGCGCCGCGGTGGTCGAGGCGATCGACGCCTTCACCCGCGCCTGCGCCCAGACGACGGGCGACACCGCGGCGCGAGGCGCCGCCTACGCCCTCGTCGCCCTCGCGGACGAGGTGGCGATGCGCGTCGACGGGCCGCTGCGTGACTTCTGGAAGCCCCGGACCCTCCAGCTCGAGCGCTACGGCGACAACCGGGCCGGCTACGGCCTCTTCACCCGCAAGGCCGCGCTCGAGGCAGAGGCCGCCGCGCCCCCCCGCGACGTCGCCCTCGCGATCTACGTCCTCGCGCTTGAGCTCGGGTTCGAGGGACGCCACGCCGACGGCGCGTCGGCGGGGGCCTCTGCGCTCGAGCGCGAGCTCGCCGCCGGCCGCCGCGCCCTCGCGTTGGGCTCCCCCGAAGCGACGACCGTGCGCGCGCTGCCGCGGACCGGGAG
>JAGQIT010000198.1 GCA_020431135.1 Myxococcales bacterium
CGACGCGAGAACGTGCCAGACGGCGCCGACTTCGTCCTCGGGGACATCCGCGACGACGCCCTGCTCGAGCGCGTCTTCACGACGTATCGCCCGCGCTGGGTCAACCACCACGCGGCCCAGACGAGCGTCGTTCGCAGCGCCGCCGCCCCGCTCATCGACGCCGAGATCAACATCCTCGGGACCCTCCGCCTCCTCGAGGTGTGCGCGCGCCACAGCGTCGAGTACTTCGTGCTCGCAAGCACCGGCGGGGCTATGTACGGCGATATCCCCGACGGCCAGCGCGCCTCGGCGGACACATGCCCATCCGCGCCCATCAGCCCCTACGGCTGCTCCAAGCTTGCCGCCGAGATCTACGTGCGCGCGAGCGGTCTGCCGGCGAGCATCCTCCGCTACGCCAATGTCTACGGGCCGCGCCAAGATCCCCACGGTGAGGCGGGCGTGATCGCGATCTTCTGTGAGCGCCTGCGCCGCGGCGAGCCGCTCACAATCTACGCTCGCCACGCGCCGGGGGACGTTGGTTGCGTCCGCGACTATGTCTTCGTCGACGACGTCGTCCGCGCCAACCTGGCCGCGCACGACGGGCAGCTCAGCAGCGCGACCCTTGACGTCGGCACCGGCGTCGGGACCTCGACCCGCGCCCTCGCAGAGGCGCTCCGCGGCCGCCTAGATGCGCGCTCCCCCCTCGAGGACGCCGGACCCCGCCCAGGGGACGTCGGGCGATCGGTGCTCGACCCGCGCGAGTTCAACGCGACGCTCGGCCCACTCACGCCGCTCGCGCGCGGGCTCGACGAGACCGTCGCCTGGTTTCGCGCTGGTGCGGCGACTCCCACGACTACGTCTACCTCCACAACAGCTCGCTCGTGAGCGCGACGGCCTGGCGGCAACATCGAGAGGCCCAACGCGCTCGTCGTAGCGTACTGGCGGCGCAAATCCAGTCAATTTCGGGCATTCACAGCCGAATCCAAGACTCGGGCACGAGGTCTCTAGTGTCCCAAGGAGCCGCCTGGAACCACCGATCAGGGGCTACGACGATCGCATCGGGGCTCGGATCGAGCCAGGCTCCCCACCACGAGAAGCTGCTATTGGCGACGATGTGGTGCTGGCACAGGGACATCAGGACCAGCTCCTGCCCCTCGGTGAGCCGACCGTCGGACACCACGCACAGGGGAAGGTCAGTCTTGAGGTTCCCCTTGACCCACTCCGGATCGTCGGAGAACGCGAAGACTCGCGGCGCGCCCGCTCGCTCACATACGACGCGCAGCGCCTCGGCGTAGTACTGCAGCGAGCAGGTCCCGTAGAGCTCGTTCGTCGAGGCGACGGCGACGTAGTCCCCCCGCCGCACATGGAGCGACACCGACGGCGCCTCTCGCATCTGTCTGGCCAACGGCAGCTCGCTAACACTCAGCTCGTCAATGAGTGTGAACCGCTGCCGAATCTCATCCGTGAATTCGAGGAAATACCTCTCCGACTGCCAATATCCCTCGAGATAGACACCGGCGCCACAGCTCAGGATCTCCGGGTCGAAGGTGAAGTCCGCCTCCACAACCCGGCGCCCGCGGGGCCCCGACCAGCGCCGCGGCAGGACGCGCTCCAAGAGCCCGCCGCCGACGAGCGCCCGGACGTCGGCCTTCGCCGCGACGCGCTCGTCGAGGCTGAACTGACTGAGCGCATATTCGCGTGACGGATACGGCGCCGGGTCTGCATAGATCGAGTTGTCGATGAGCAGCTCCGCCCCTGCTCGCCACGCCGCGGCGCGGCCCACAGCGTACTGGAACATCTGGTTTCCGAGGCCGCCAGAGAGCTTCGTGATGATCACCTGCGGGACACCGGCGCGGGGACGTCTGGCCATGAAGCTACCCTCCTGTTCCCGCCGACGACGCTGTCGCCAGCGACGGATCTCCCCGGCGGGGACGCACCCTTCGCAGCCCCGCCGCCGCCCACGCGGGCATGCGACGCAGCGCTCTGTTGAAGGGGCTGCGCGCGACCGGCACCAGGCCCCGCCTGGAGAAGATCTCGGCGAAGCGATCGAGCACCCTATCGAGATCTACGAACGCAGTGAGTCCGTTTTCGGGGAAGCACGACGACGTCATGTATCGGTCATACAGCGCGGGGTCCCGGTCCACCGCGGCGACGTGCTCGGCCGCGGCCTCGACGCTCGGGAAGTCGTGCACGTTGATGAAGGACGCCGTGCTGAAGTCCCGGTCGACGCGCGGGTTCCCCCAGTAGATCGGGAGCGAACCAGCGAGCATCGGGTCGATGATCTTCTCCGTCGTATAGCCAGGATACGACTCGTTCTCAAACGCGATCGTGAACTTGTAGTTGCGGAGAAACCGGCGCTTCGACAGGTGCCAATCTGCGGCGCTGCGACCGGCCAGCTCAGGGGCGCGCATGTTGTTGCAGACCCTCCCAGGCGCGTCCACACGCCGGTAGCGACTGAGCAGCTCGAAGAAGCGGTTTCGCTCCTTGCACCGCGGGTTCGAGTAGATGAACGCGCAGAAGCGCCGCTCCGCCGCAGGCGGCCCGAGCTCCTGGCGCGGCTCCAGCAGCGGCTCGAGCGGCGTCCGTGTATGGTAGCAGACCAGCGTATAGAACGGCAGGCGCCAGTTGCGATCTGTGACGGGATAGTCAAACGAGAAGGCGTAGTCGCACTCTGCGTAGTTCGGCCGCTGGTTCTCGCCGGTGACGAAGATGCGCACGCAGTCGTAGCGTCGGTGCTCCACGCCGAACGGAGAGTAGATCAGGAACTCGGGGTCACGCGGGTCGAGCACCACGTCAAAGCGAGTGCACAACAGGCGATACAGCTCGTTGTCCCGCTCGATGTGCAGGCGCGACGTCGGGTGCCACGCGTCACATATCCAGATTCGAACGGGGCTCATCCTCAGAACCACTGGTAGAGCCGAAGCGGCCACGGCAGGAGCCGATCCGTGTAGGCAGACCACCGCAGCTGCTTGGTCGATCCGTCCACGGTAGAGTGTCCAGACTCCTGTCCGATGAGGTTATAGCTCGGCGCGTAGATGCGGGCGTTGGAGCTGTTGAAGATCCGATCCGCAGCAAGCCCCACGCGCTCGTTCTCCGCGTAGACGCGCTGCGCCGCGTCATAGAAGCGGCTGTGGATCGCGTAGGCGTGGGTGCACACCGTATTGTCGATCGACTTCACGCGGAGATCCCACGGCTTCCAGGCGCGCGCGAACCAATCGTAGAAGTAGAAGAGGTCATAAGAGACCTGCGCCACTTGAGACTCGATCAACGCCCACTGCTCCAGGAAGTTCCCGCGGAACACGATGTCGTCCTCGAACACGAGGGCGCTGTCGTAGCCGCGCTCTTGGGCGAGGCGCGTGACCAGGAGGTGCGACTCGATGCAGCCCCGCGCGCCGGGCGTCTCATAGGGTCCTTGCTCGGCCGGCACGACGGCAGGGACGCGCTCGGCTTCGATCCCCACCGCTCGCAGCCGCGACAGGGCCACCGTCAGCCGCTCCCGATCCTGATCGCGGTTGATCAGGAATGCGTGATCAAATTGGTTGAGGATCACAACGTACCTCCACTCACGCCGCGCCGTCGCCTGCACATCGGCGACGAGCGGCGTGGAAAAACGCGGCGCTCTGCGAATTGAGCGCAGTTCACACGGGCCCTCCGGTAGCACGGAGTTGGCGCGCGGGCTCGCGGACCTCTACGATCTGCCCCCAGTCCAGCTCGACGACGCGATCAGCACGATCGAAGTAGCGGTCGTCGTGGCTGATCGCGACCACCGTCTTCCCCTCGCTACGGAGTTCGTCGAGGATGTCGTCGTAGAAGAACCTCCGGAATTGCGGATCCTGGTCGGCGGCGAATTCGTCGAACACGTACACCTCGCGGTCGAGCAGACGCGCGACCGCGTAGGCCAGGCGCTTGCACTGCCCGCCGGACAGGTCCTGCGTGCTGAACGCCCCATTCAGCAGCCGCGTCTTTGTGTCGATCCCGAGGCGCGTCAACACGCGGACCACCTCACGCTCCTCGACCGCCAACACTCCGTACAGGCGCTGAAAGAGGTGGTAGTTGCTGAAGACGACGGCGAAGAGCTCGCGGTAGGCCTGAAAGTCGGCGGGTACGATCGGCTCGCCGTCGAGGAGTACGCGCCCCGAGTCCGGCGTGTAGAGGCCGATCAGCAGCTTCAGCAGCGTGGTCTTGCCCGCTCCGTTGCCGCCGATGATGAACAGCCGTTCGCCCCGACGGAGGGTCAGCGAGAGCGGTCCAATAGAGAAGCTCTCGTCGGGGTGGGCGCCCTCGAAGCGAAAGGAGACCTCCTCGAGCGTGATCTCCCGGAAGCTGCGATGGACGGCGGGATCCCGCAGCTCAGACTTGGCGAGCTCCTCGTCGATGGCGCCCTCTAGCCGATCGACCCGCTCTAGCGAGCGCTGCGCCAACGAGAGCGCGGGGATCGAGGAGACCAGCGAGCTCACCGGGCCCATGACGAAGAGAACAGCGACGAGGAATTGGAGGATCGTCGACGCCTCCTCCTCCTCGATCAGCCAAGGCAGGCCGAACACGAGGGCGCCTACCGTGACCAGCATGAAGGCCTCCGACGTCAGGTCGGAGCGGACATACTGGGCGTCGGCGTCCAGCGTCAGCGCGCGGTGTTCGTCCGAGGCCAGCGACAGGTGGTCCGCCAGGTCGCGCTGGCGCGCGTGGCTCTGCTTGAGCTCCTTGAAGCCGCGGAAGAGGTCATTGACCGCCAAGAAGAACTCAGAGTTCTTGTCGCGGGCCCGCTCTAGGCTATCGACCGCGGCCTTGTCTTGCCAGAGGTAGGTGGCGGCACCGGCCAGCACCGCGAGGACGATCATCAGGAGCCCGACCGGCGTCAGCCAGCCGAGATAGGCGAGGGCGACGACCGCCAGCACGACGTGCTGAAAGCCCATCGTGAAGGTCAGCGCTGCGCCTGACAGGCGCCCGACGTCCTCGCCGATGTGGTTGTGCAGCTCCGCGATCCCGGTGGTCTCGACGAAGCGCATCGGCCCGCGCATGAACTTCATGAGCAGGCGCAGGCGCAAGCGCTGCGAGATCCTGGCGACAAGCTCCTTGCCGGCCATGACCGAGACCCGCGCGCTGACGAGATAGACGGCCAAGGCGACCGCGAAGCCCACGAGCAGCGGCCCGACCTCGCCCCCCTCCGCGGCGCTCGCGGCCGCGAGCGCGACGATCGCGAGGAGACCCCCGCGGCTCAGGCCCGAGACGAGCGACGCCGCCGTGAGGCGCAGGCGCGCGCCCTCGGTCTCATGCATCAGGAATCGCAGCAGCTTGGCGGCCATCTCGCAGCTCTCGTATGGACCGTGCCCAGCCTCAGCCCCGCGCGCTCCAAAGGCAGCGCCACCAGCTCGCCAGGCGGGTGCCCAGAGGATCGCTCCCGTCCCGAGTATGATCAATAACCTGCGGCACCCGCGGGTCCCAGCGCCCTCGTCCGTGTTGGGAGATGTCAGGTATACTCTGGACGCCGCGCTTTCGCGCCAACAACGAGAGGACGCTCTGGTCGTGCCTGTGCTCCCTGAAATTCGGGTAGTTCGGCAGCCCGCAGGTGTTGGGCGCGTCGGTGAGCGCGCGCGGATCCGTCGCGTACGCCAGCCACTCGTCGACGAACTCGACCACGGCCGGCGTCTTCCGCATCACGAGGAAGCTCGCCAAGAGCTGACCGCAGCTCAGGTAGGGCTCGTGATCGAGCCCCATCACGACGAAGCAGTCGCGCTTGGTCCACGCGGCGTGCGTGAGCTCCGGCGGCAGCGAGAAGAGCAGCAGCCGCTCCGGGGTCGCGTCGAGGATCGGGATCAGCGGGTCGATCGCGTGGACGAAGGTGGCGCCTGCGTCGGAGTAGAAGAGCAGCTCCCCGAGCTCGAGCTCGCCAAGGACCTTCGCGATCACATAGGGCTTCCAGAGCCAGTAGCCCGCCCCCCTTCGGGCGCTCAGCGTCCGCCGGTTCCGCTCGACGAACGCGGGGTCGAGGTCAGCGCGCCGCAGCGCAGCGCAGGTGCTGAAGCCCCCGACGCGCAGCGCCGACGCGCAATTCCTCTGCTGCGCTTGATAGAAGCGCCTGTCCGCGTAGTTGACCAAGACCCGCCTCATACGCCCAGAGACCTCGCCCGCGGAGGAAGCGCTGCCCTGCCCTCACTCATCCGCGACCCCAACGCCGAGATAACGCGCCTCTAGGCGCAGAACATAGCGAGCGTCGATCTCCTCCTCGATGCGGTGGCAGTAGACGGAGGACACACACTCGCTCGCCCAGCGCTCGCCGTACTCAGCGCGCAGCATGTCCCGCCACTGCGCTGGGATCATGACCGAGACGCCCTCAAACTGCGCGGGGATCAGGGCGAGGGGCTCACGCAGCGCGGCGGGCCGGGCGAAGTTGCCCACGGACCAGGTGACGCGCCTCCGCCCGTCGCGCAGATCGAAGGGCCACAGGTCGACGAACGGCCAGATCGCGTCGGAGCCCGCGGCGTAGATCTTGAAGAAGACCCCGCAGCCGATGGAGAGCCTGCGCTCCACCCGGAGCTCCGGACGCGCCCGCAACGCGTCGAGGAGCCGCGCGAGATCCCGCCGATCGACGGCGACGTCGATGTCGTCGTCCCAAGGGATCAGCCGCTCGTCGTGGCGCGCCCAGCCGAGCAGCGTGCCGAAGGTGAGGAACGCGCGGACCTCCGCGCCGCGGCAGGTGTCAAAGAGCTGATCTAGCAGACAGGTCGCCTGCTCCCTGCTGCGCGGATCCCAGTGCTCGCCGAAGGGCTCGTAGTAGTTGATCCCGAAGAAGCCAGGGATGTTGCGGAGATCGCCGCGTGAGGCCGCCTCGACCTTCGCCCGCAGCCTCCGGAAGTCAATGCCCACTCGCGCGATGAGCACGAGCGCCCAAGGTGTGAGCACGTGCGCGGCGCCAGACCACCAGACGAGCGCCGCGAAGACCAGCGCCCAGGGGACGACGAACGGCAGGTGGCGGGACGTGTTGGTCAGGTACGAGGCCAAGCACTGCGCCGAATTCAACGCGTTCATCGCCGCAGTTCGGCTCCCGTACCTGTAATTGTGCACGACGGCGTTCGGGTACAATCCATACACCTTCACGTCGCGCTGCGCCGCGGCGAGGTACAGATCGCTGTTTTGTTGGAAGTCATAGGACTCCACGAGGCTCCGCACCTTCGGGAGCGACAGCGCGTAGGCGTATCCGCCGACGGGCCCGCCGCTCCCCTGCGAAAAGGCGTAGATATTCTCGGCGACCCGGGGCGCGTCATAGGCGGGCTGCGACGCGGCGGCGGCGGCGTTGCGGAGCCACCCGCCCCGACAGTGACCTAGATAGAGGATCGCCCAGTCGTCTGGTAGCTCGACGTCCAAGAGCTCCGGGAGCGCCGGCGTGAAGGTGACGTCGTCCTCGAGCACCGTGAGGAAGGGAGCGCCGCTGGCCAGCGCCTGCCGCCACACCGCGGCGTGGCTCATCGCGCAGCCGATGTGCCCGTCGGAGGCGAAGCTGTGGCGATCCCGACGTTTGTAGCGGACGCGGCGCCTTTCGTCCTCGCTCAGGGTCCGACCGCTGACAGCCGGAAAGCGGCTCGGGGGAGGTAGGCCGGACCTGCGAAACTCCTCTTGGATCGCCTCCCACCGCGCCCTGTCCTCGTCGAGGTTGATGACAATGACGCGGCTGAGGAGCTCGCGGAGCGTCATCGAGCGCCGCTCCTCGCAGTCGCAACGCGACGGCTCGACCACGCGCCTATCACCGCGGCAGTCCATGCACACGACACCTAGTTCATCGCCAAACATACCGCAGGTGAGATCGGCGTCAATTGGATTCTCCGGGCACGGAATCGTCACATGCGCCGCTGTCACCGCGCACGCGCGGCCAATTCCGCACGCCCAACCCCGGCGCGTCGCAGAGTATCCTCGGTCACCGGTGCGATAGTGTCGACAACGCTGAACCCGGGCGGCCGTGCGCTCCGGGCAGCCTCCGCAGAGCGCCCCCGGAGCCCGATGAGCCATCCCCCCTATCAAGCTGTGATCTTGGCGGCGGGCCGCGGCAGCCGCCTCGGTGACCTGACCAAAAGTACACCGAAGGCCTTGCTTCCACTCGGCCCGCGCTCGGTCGCCGACGCCCGCGAGACGACCTTCCTCGAGCGGCAGTGCCGGCTCCTCTCCACGGCAGGCGTCGCCAAGATCGTGGTGGTCATCGGCCACGACGCGGAGCGCGTCGCCCGTGAGGTCCGCGCCTGGGAGCTCGACGTCCACCTGGTGCGCAACCCGACCCCCGACATGGCGATCTCCGGCAGCCTCCACAGCTTCCAGTTCGCCGCGCGCGCCGGGCTCGGCGTTCTCGACGGATCGCACCAGACGTTGCTCCTCGACGCCGACATCGTCTACGACCGCGGCGCCCTCGCGCGCCTGCTCGACGCGCCTCCCGTCAGCGCGATCCTGGTGAGCCGCCTCTACGCCGAGGACGCCGAGGAGGTGCGGGTCTACGGCGATCCGGATCGCCCGCGCTTCATCGGCAAGGGGATGACGCCGGTGATCATCGGCGGCGCACCCTGCCTGGGAGAGGCCACCGGCATCGTCAAGTACGCGCCGCAGGACCACGGCTGGGCGCGGGCCACGATGGACTGGATCCTGGGCGACCCCGACGCGCCCGCGGGCAGCCTGGCGCGCGCGGGCTTCGGCCCCGCCCGGCGAGGCACGGAGCACGAGGAGCTCGCCCAGTGCCTGATGAACCTCGGACGCATGCGCAGCGTCAGCTTCGGCGCCGAGAGCATCTTCATGGAGGTCGACACCGCGGACGAGTACCGGCGCATGCGCGAGCGCGTCTACCCCCGCCTCCTCCAGCTCGAGGCCTCAGGGGACGGGCGGGACACGTACTCCTGAGTCGATCTGAGCGCGCCGCTGGACCGCCGCGGCGCCCGTCAGCGCGGCGAACCACCGTCCCAGCGCCGTGCGCGAGTAGACGCCGCGGAGGATCCGTCGCTCGTTCGCGCGGATGAAACGCCGCCGCTTCGTCCAGGCGCCGACGAGGTCCGAGTAGTCCTCGATCTGAAAGGCGAAGGCCGGGTTCGCGAGGAAGCACCGCAGCGCCGGGACGATCGCCCGCGACAGGAAGACGTCCCACGGCTGCGCGAAGACGACCGACTCCGGGATCGAGCGGATGAGCGCGATCGCGGACGGGTGATAGACGACGGCCTGGGTGCCGCCGAGGTAGACGTGATCGTCGCGCGGAGACGCCACGAGCCGGACGAGATGCGGGGAGACCTGCGGGTGACGGACCGCGCGACCGAAGAGGTGCGCGCCTAGGAAGAGAAGACCCCAGCGCGCGGGGAGCTCGGCCTCGACGGCGGCGACCACCGCGAGCGGCCGCCGCTCGGCGAGGAAGCGGACGTCGTCCTCGAAGACGCACAGCGGCCTGTCCAAAGGTGCATCTTCGAGGATCCTCAGGTTCGTCGCGACCAAGCTCTGCTCCCCGCGACTCAGCGGGCCGGGGCGGGTCGGCAACCCCTCGAGCGCCGAGACCCGCGCGACCTCAAGGCCGAGCTCTGAGAAGCGCCGGGTCACGCTCTGCCATCGGTCCGTGCGCCGATCGAGGTTGATGCACACGCAGCGCGAAGAGGTCAGCAAGCTCGCCCTACTCCGCGCCCAGGTGGTGCTCCCGGAACCACGCGACGGTGCTCACCAGGCCCTCCCGCAGCGGGATCTGACGGCGCCAGCCGAGCCCGTGGAGCTTCGTCAGATCGAGCCGCTTGCGCGGCGTGCCGTCGGGCTTCGTCGTGTCCCAGGCGACAGAGCCCTGGTAGCCGACGGCGTCGGCGACCATCCCGACCAGCGCCTTGATGCTGACCTCGTCTCCGGAACCGACGTTGATGATCCCGTCGCCGTCGTAGCGACGCATCAAGAACACCGCCGCGTCCGCCAGGTCGTCGACGTGCAAGAATTCGCGGAGCGGAGCGCCTGTGCCCCAGACCGCCACCTCGGGCAGTCCTCCTCGGCGCGCCTCCTCGAAGCGCCGGATCAGCGCTGGGAGCACGTGCGAGCGCTGCGGCTCGAAGCTGTCGCCGGGGCCGTACAGGTTCGTCGGCATCAAGGAGACGGCCGCGAGGCCGCGCTGCTCCCGGTACGCCCGGCACATCTCGATGCCGGCGATCTTCGCCACCGCGTAGGCCTGGTTGGTCGGCTCGAGCGGGCCGGTCAGCAGGTGCTCCTCGCGGATCGGCTGCGGCGCCAGCCGAGGGTAGATGCACGAGGATCCGAGGAAGAGCAGCTTGCGGGCGCCGTGGCGCCAGGCCGCGTCGATGACGTGGGTCTGGATCAGGAGGTTGTCCCGGATGAAGTCGGCTGGGCACGACGCGTTCGCGGCGATCCCCCCGACACGCGCGGCGGCCAGGAAGACGTACTCGGGGCGCTCCTCTCCGAAGAAGCGCTGCACCGCGGCGCCGTCCGTGAGGTCGAGCTCGCCGCGCGGGCGGGTCAGCACGCGCTCGAAGCCCTCGGCGCGGAGCCGGCGGAGGATCGCCGACCCTACGAGCCCGCGATGACCGGCGACGAAGACGTGACTCGATCTATCCACGGCTGATGTCGAAGCCCGCGTCCTGCAGGGCGCGCTCCCGTCGGGCTAGCTTGAGATCGTGATCTACCATCTTCCGGATCAGCTCCTCGAAGCTCAGCGAGTGCCGCCAGCCGAGCTCCTCGCGGGCCTTGGTGGCGTCGCCGCGCAGGTGTTCGACCTCCGCCGGGCGCTCGTAGCGAGGGATCGTTACGACGTACCTCCGCCAGTTCTCGCCGATGACGTCGAAGGCGACGTCGAGCAGGTCGGCGACCGAGTTCGACTCCCCTGTCGCGATCACGAAGTCGCCCGGCCTGTCCTGTTGGAGCATGCGCCACATCGCCTCGACGAAGTCCCCCGCGAAGCCCCAGTCGCGCTTGGCGTCGAGGTTGCCGAGCGCGAGCCGCTCCTGCAGCCCGACGGCGATCCGCCCGACCGCGCGCGTCACCTTGCGGGTGACGAAGGTCTCCCCCCGGCGCGGCGACTCGTGGTTGAAGAGGATGCCGTTGGCCACGAACATGCCGTAGGCCTCGCGATAATTGACGCCGTACCAGTGGGCCGCGACCTTCGAGACGGCGTACGGGCTGCGCGGGTGGAACGGGGTCCGCTCAGACTGCGGGGGCGCCGCGGAGCCGAACATCTCGGAGGTGCCCGCCTGGTAGATCCGGATCTCCGCCTTGCTCGTCGCCATGTGATCGCGCGCCGCCTCGAGCAGGCGGAGGAAGCCCGTGCCGATAACGTCCGCCGTGTACTCCGGGTGGTCGAACGAGACGCGGACGTGCGACTGCGCGGCCAGGTTGTAGATCTCATCGGGCTTGACGAGATCGAGCACCCTCCTCATACCAGTCCCGTCAGTCAGATCTCCGTAGTGAAGGGTCAGGTTGCGCGCGGGCTCGTGGGCCCCCTCGAACAGCAGGTGATCGATCCGCTGGGTGTTGAAGTTCGAGGCGCGGCGGATGAGGCCGTGGACGTGGTAGCCCTTCGCCAGCAGCAGCTCGGTCAAGTACGAGCCGTCCTGACCCGTGATGCCTGTGACCAGCGCGACCTTCACCCGGGGCCCCCCATCACCACTACCCGCGACAATCTAGCCCGCGGACCCTGCCGCCCGCAACGCGACGGTCGCTCGGGAGCGCCCCTGCGCGGCGCTCGAATCGGACCATCGACCGCGGCAGGACCCGGTCACCTGTTGATAGCGCGCACCTGAATGAAGGCGCAGCTTGACACGATGATGCCGACAGCGCACCGTCGCCTGCGATGCGGGCCCGTCGAGCGTCGCCGACATGATCTCGACGGTCCTGCTGTCACTGTACGCGCTCGCGGCCCTCGGACTGGCGATCTACGGCGGCTACTTCGTGTGGATGGCGACCCTGCCGCCGGCCAACAGCGACCGGCCGACGCCCTCTCCCCCCGAGGACGACGCGCTGCCGACGGTGACCGTCCAGCTCCCCATGTTCAACGAGAGCCGGGTCGCGGCGCGCGTCATCGATGCCGTCTGCCGGATGCGGTACCCGCGGGCCAAGCTCCAGGTGCAGGTCCTCGACGACTCGACCGACGGATCGAGCGAGGCCGTCGCGGCTCGCGTCGCTCACTGGCGCGCCCGCGGACTCGCGATCGAGCACATACGCCGAGCGTCGCGCGACAGGTTCAAGGCGGGAGCGCTCGCCCACGGCCTCGAGACGGCGTCCGGCGAGCTGATCGCCATCTTCGACGCCGACTTCGTCCCCGCCCCGGAGTGGCTGCGCCACACCGCCGCCTGGTTCTGCGCCGCGGGCTCGGATGAGCTCGGGCTCGTGCAGACGCGCTGGGGCCACCTCAACGCCGAGCGCAGCGCGCTGACCCGCACACAGGCCCGGATCCTCGACGACTTCGCGGACCAGCAGGCGCTCCGCGCCGCCGCGGGGCTGCTCGTCCTCTTCAACGGCACCGCGGGGCTGTGGCGACGGGCCTGCATCGACGACGCCGGCGGCTGGTCCGGGAGGACGCTCTCCGAGGACTTCGATCTCTCGCTCCGAGCGCACATGTCCGGATGGACAGTCGCGTTCGACGACGCCGCGCGAGCCGCCGCCGAGCTCCCGGAGACCGTGGCGGCCTATCGCAGCCAGCAGCGCCGCTGGGCCAAGGGGAACCTCCAGGCGACGCGCTGCCTCGGGCCGGCGCTCCTCCGCTCGTCCTTCGCGTGGCGCCAGAAGATCGAGACGCTGCTGTCCCTGAGCACCCACCTCACGCACGTCCTCCTGCTCGCGGTGCTCCTGCTCAAGCTCGCGCTCTTCGCCTGGCCGCACCCGCTGGTCCCCGCGGTCGACCTCGTTCTCGCGCTCGGCATCACCGGTCTGTGCGCCCCGGGCGTCTTCGCCTGGGCGACCGGGCAGCGCGGGCCTCCCCTCGACACCCTCCTCCAGGGCGGGATGATCCCGACGGACGCGCACGGGGCCTGCGCCGGCATCTTCGGCGCCCTCGGCGGTGAGTTTCACCGGACCGAGAAGCTCGGCGCCGCCGCGACGCCGCTCATCCCCCAGCTCCGCACAGATCCTGCGGTCCTCGGGGACGTCGCGCTCTGGCTCGCCTCGCTCGTCGCCCTGGGCCTGGCGCTGCGCGACGGCCACATCTTCGCCCTGCCGGTCCTGCTCATCTATGCGCTCTCTCTCGGCTGGGTGAGCGCGCTCGGGCTTTGGGAGTCGTGGCTGAGGATCTTCAGCACCGCCCGCCGCAGCTCGTCGTAGGTAGACGGATAAGGCGCGAGAAACCGCGATATCGCGTCCACATAAGCGCCCCGCGCCGCGATGATCCCCGCAAAGGCACGCAACATCTCGCGCTCGCTCCGATACACCTCCCCGAGGCCGTGCCGCTGGAGGAGCACGGCCCCGCCTTGATCGTTGGAGGTGGCCCGCTCCGGGATGATCAAGGGGACGCGCCGCATCATCGCCTCAATGAACACAGACGCCGAGGGCCTCGCGATCACCACGTCACAGGCGGCATAGAGCTCCACCATATTGTCCACGTACCCTAGGGGGATGACCTCACACAGCCCCTCGCGGCCCAGGGAGCGCTCGCGCCGAGCGACGAGGCGCCGGCGCGCCCGCTCATCGCGACCGCACACACACAGCAGCGTGACGGGCGTCTGCGCCAGCGATTGGAAGGACTCCACGACGGCGTCGATGTACTTCCCGCCGATGCTGCCAGAGATGACGAGGACGCAGGGTCGATCTGAAGAGACGCCGAGGCGCCGCCGGACCTCAGCCCCATCGCAGGGCGTGAAGTAGGCGGGCTCGACCAAGGGCCCGATCGCGTGGCAACGCGCGTCGTTCGCGGCGGTGTGCTGGCGATCGATGTTCCGATAGATCGAGCGCGCCCCCCCGGCCCGCCGCCGCTGCCGGAAGACCTGGCGTACGTAGCGCAGCCGCTCGCGCAGCGTGCTCGTCCGGACGAGCGGCGTGGAGAAGTAGGCGGCGTCGAAGCTGTAGCTCCGGATCGCGTTCACTGTGTCCTCAAAGTAGCAGAGGTGCGTCGCTGCAGGACTCACCATATCCTCGAAGGTCGTGAACTCCGTGTTGATCATGTACAGCGGGATCCCCCTCTCCTTGGCGTACTCGCCGAGGATCTTGGAGAACCCGTCCGCCGTGCAGATGATGAGCGAGGGCGCCACCTCGTCGAGCTTCGCGTGGTAGCTCCTCGTCGACATCAACTCCATGATCGGCACGATCCAAGCGCGGACGAGGAAGTTGATGATCGCGTCGGCGAGCCCGATCCTGTTCATGCGGATAAGGCCGTTCCACACCCGGTTGATCCACTCGACGCTCGGATCCTCAAAGAGCTCGCTCCCGGCGATGGTGACGATCCGGAGGTCCTCCTGCTCCGCGAGCATCGAGGCGATGAGCGTCGCGACGCGCTGATGCCCCGCGCCGACCTTCTCGAAGATGATGAGGGCGGTCTTCATGCCCATCGCCGCTCCTCGAGCGATTCATGCAGACGATCCGAAGCGAGCGCTCCGGGGATAGTGTGTGCGTTCTCCATGATGAACCATCATCTCGCTCGCCAGGCCCTGGCGAGTATGTTCATTCTCCTCGAAGGCGCCGTCGGAGATACTCCACCAGCTCGGGGCTGTCCGCGTCGAGCGCGAGGCAGTCGTGCGGGGTGAAGACGTTCTTCATCGCCCCCTCGCCGCCCAACAGCGAGAGGATCACGCGGAAGTCCTCCTCGTCGCTGGTCTCGCCCGCGACCAGGCGGCGCCAGGTCGCCTCGCCGAAGCGCTCGCTCACCCGCCCTTCGAGCGCAGGGTACTCGCGCCAGGCGTGGCGCTCGAAGGCCTCCCACACCTCTGGGTTCGTGGCGAGGATCGCCATGCCGACGACGAAGACGTCGCCCGCGTAGACGACCCCGTGCTCGCGCCAGCGCTCCGAGTACGAACGCACCCCGGGGTGGGCCGCCTGCATCACCTCCGAGGTGACATACGCCTGGAAGAAGAGGTGATCGAAGGGCCGGCAGGACTCGACGAAGTGGTCGACGGCAGCCCCGCGGATCAAGGGGATGTCCATCGAGCAGAGCATCGCGGTCGCGGCGTCCGGCGCCCGCTGCTGGATCCAGAGCAGCCCCGCCATGGCGTTGCCGACCATCGTTCCCTGCTCAGGCAGGAAGTGCACGGGGCGTCGTGGGCGCAGCGCGTCGACCTCATGCTCAGCAAGCCCGACGACGACGATCTCGTCGACGCTCTGCGCCGCCTGGAGGCCGTCGAGAACGCGCTCGACCATCACCCGCCCCCCCATGTCGAGCCAGGCCCGAGAGCGGCCGCCGGTCAGCTCAGCCATCGGTCCAGGGCCAGGGAGACCGCCCGCCAACACCACGCAGTCCATCACGCACACCTCCCTGGAGAGGAGTCGCACGGCCGCGGCCGCCGAGCAAGCTGTACGACGTGCCAGGCGCGGGCGGATTCGGATGTCTGCGCGCCCATGCTCACCGTCGCTCCAAGCGCGACCTCGCTTGGGATCAGCGGCGGCGCGTGAACCTGTCCAGAAGAACCATCGCGTCGGGGCCGCGGAGGGCCGTCCGAATGCGGAGTTCAGGCGGCTCGACCGCGCGGAGGACACCGAAGGCCTGCACGAGGCCATCCACGCCGCGCTCGCAGACTCGCCCTTGGGTGAGCGGTCGGCCGATATCGAGCGTGGCCGCTCAGAGCCCCCTGCTGCACTCGAGTGCGCGAGGATCTACCATTGCATCGTGGTTGATCGAGGTCGGCGCGGGGGAGCGATGGGCCGCCGCGCGGAGGGGGCGCCCTCGGAGCTCGACGAGACGCTGGCGTCTTCGCCAGAACATGCTCAATCAGACATGTCAAACGGTCAAGCAGGCGCCTCGGGCCTCGACGAGACCGTCACGCGACCGGGCTCCGCGACCTCCGTTTCGCCGGGCCTGAACGAGACCGTCGCGCGCCCCAAAGAGGCCCCGTCTGCGTCACCGGGCCTCGATGAGACGCGCGCCGCGGCGCCCCCCTCGGGAGGCTCCAGCGCGCGCCACGAGACGAGCGCGCGCACAGGACCGCGCCCGCGCGCCTCACCTGGCCTCAGCGTCACGCTCACGGCGCCTCCTCGGGGCCACGGCGCGTCGTTCAGCGTCGATCGGACGCTCGCGTCGTCGCCCGCGGACGCCGGTCGACAGACGATCCCGCCGGGCGCGCGGATCGGCCGCTACATCGTCCTGAGGCGGCTCGGCGCCGGAGCGATGGGGGTCGTCTTTGAGGCGATCGATCCCGAGCTCGATCGCAGGGTCGCGATCAAGCTCCTGCGCGCCGACGCCGATGGCTCCGGGACAAACGCGACCTCCGACGCCCGCGCCCGCCTTGTCCGCGAGGCCCAGGCCCTGGCGCGGCTCAGCCACCCGAACGTCGTCGGCATCTTCGACGTCGGCACCCACGACGACCACGTATGGATCGCCATGGAGCTGGTCGTCGGCCGCACCCTGCGGCGCTGGCTCGAGGAGGGGGCGCACGGCTGGCGCGAGGTCCTGGAGGTGATGGAGGCGGCGGGGCGCGGCCTCGCGGCGGCCCACGCCGCGGGCCTCGTGCATCGCGACATCAAGCCGGACAATGTCATGCTCGGCGACGACGGCCGGGTACGCGTCATGGACTTCGGCCTCGCTCGCGGGGGGGCGACGGCAGACGGGGTCGCGAGCGCGGCGCTCAGTGTCGGTGCGGGCTCGGGCTCGGGCGCGATGCTGGCGACGGACGTCACCTTCGCTGGCGCGCTGATCGGGACCCCGGCCTACATGGCCCCTGAGCAATTCCGCGGCGAGATCGCGGGGCCCGAGGCCGACATCTTCGCGTTCTCGGTGATGCTCTGGGAGGGCCTCCACGGCGAGCGGCCCTTCGCCGGCGACACGCTCGACGAGCTGCGAGCCAACGTCGAGGAGGGGCGGCTCCGGGGTCGTCCGCGCGGCGCCCGATCGCCGCGGTGGATCGACGCCGCGCTGCTCCGCGGGATGGCGCCGACGGGCGCGCAGCGCTGGGCGAGCATGGACGCGCTCCTCGCCGCGCTCGCGCGCGGTCGGAGGCGGGCGCGGACCCGCGGGTGGGTGGCCGCCGCCGTGACGCTCGGGCTCACGGCGGGCGGGCTCACGGCGCACGAGCGCTATGTCGAGGCCCAAGCTGAGGCCGCCTGCGAGGCGCGGGGGGCTAGCGTCGACGCGCTCTGGAACGAAGCCTCGGCGGCGGAGCTGCGCGCGAGCCTGCTGGCGACGGACGTCGCCTTCGCAGAGACCACCGCGGACCGCTTGCTCCCCGTCCTCGACGCCCAGGCGTCGGCGCTGCGACAGGCGCGGACCGAGGTCTGCCTCGACGCCGAGGTGCGCGGGCTCTGGGACGCGGAGCTGCGCCGCCGCGCCGAGTGGTGCCTAGACGAGCGCGGGATGGAGCTCGGCGCCCTGGTGGCCGAGCTCTCGAGGGCCGATCCGGTCGCGGTGCAGCGAGCGGTGGAGGCCGCGGCGACGCTCGAGGCGGTGGCGCCCTGCCGCGATCGCCACCGCCTAGAGATCCTGCCGGCGCCGCCGCAGGATCGCGGCGAGTCCGAGGCGGTGCGGCGCCAGCTCTCGCGCGCCGCCGCGCTCCGGCAGGCGGGGAGATACGAGGCGTCGCTCGCGGCTGCACGCGAGACCCTGGCCCCCGCCGAAGCGCTCGGATGGCCGCCGCTGATCGCCGCGACCCAGCGCCAGCTCGGCGCCTCGCTGCGCGACACGGGGAGCTACGCCGAAGCCGAGGCGGCCCTCGAGGCCGCGTACTTCGAGGCCGCCGCGTCCTTCGCCCTCGAGGAGGCCGTCGACGCGGCCGTGGGGTTGAGCTTCGTCGTCGGGATCCGCCGCGCGCGTCACGACGAGGGGGTGCGCTGGTCTCGGCTCGCAGAGGTGGCCCTCGCGCTCCTCGGGGACGGCGAGGAGAGCCTGCGGCGGGGGGCGCAGCTGAGCGCCCTCGGCCTCGTCCGCGCCGACGCGGCGGCCTACGAGGAGGGTCGAGCGCTCCTCGAGCGGTCGCTGGCGATCCACGAGAGGATCCTCGGTCCAGAGCACCTGATGGTCGCCAACGTTCTCAACGACCTCGGGATCGTCCGCTACATGGTCGACGCCTACGAGGAGTCGGCGGCGCTCCAACGCCGCGCCCTGGCGATCCGCGAGGCGGCGCTCGGCCCCGATCACCCGCAGGTCGCCCAGTCCCTGTGCAACCTCGCCAACGTGCGCAGCGACATGGGGGCGGACGACGAGGCGCTCGCGCTCCTCGAGCGGGCGCTGACGATCACCGAGCGGGCGCTCGGCCCCGACCACCCGCGGGTCTCCGAGCCCCTCGGGGTCATGGCCGACATCCTCCTCCACGCCGGTGAGTTCGCGCGGGCCAAGGAGCTCGCCGCGCGGACGCTGGCCATCGACGAGCGGGCGCTCGGACCGGAGCACCCCGACGTCGCCCTCTCGCTCGATGTCCTCGCCTCGGTGCACCGTGAGGCCGCGGAGTACACGGAGGCCAAGGCGCTCTTCGAGCGGGCGCTGACGATCAACGAGGGTGCCTTCGGCCCGAAGCACCCGACGGTCGCAGAGTCCCTCCTCAACCTCGCGATCGTCGAGGACGGGCTCGACGCCAGCGCCGAGGCCGAGGCGCTCGCCGAGCGGGCGCTGGCGATCCAAGAGTCGACGCTCGGACCGGAGCACTCGGACCTCGCGCGCGCGCTCAACCTCATCGGCGAGCTCCGCCTCGCGAGGGAGGCGCCCGCGACGGCTCGCCCGATCTTCGAGCGGCTCCTGACGCTGCAGGAGAGGCACCAAGGGCCAGAGCACCCCGCGGTCGCGCAGGCGCTCCTCAACCTCGCGTACGTCGCGCTCGACGAGCGACGCCCGGCGGACGCAGTGGCGCTCGCGGAGCGGGCGCTGCGGATCGCAGACACGGCAGGAGAGACCGCGACAGAGCTGCGGGGCCCGCTCCGCTTCGCCCTCGCTGAGGCCCTCTGGGACGCGCCCGCCGACGGCCTCCGCGATCGCGCCCGCGCCCGCTCGCTGGCCGCGGAGGCGCTCGTGCACCTCCGGGCCGCCGACGGCGATCACGAGGCGATCGCCGAGGTCGAGGCGTTCCTCGCCCGCCGATGATCCCGTCCGCTGGCCTCGCGCACGAGCACATGACGACCGACAACGAGGGCGGCACGCCCTGCCCCGACACCGACCGCGGCACAGAAGGAGGCCGCCCTGCGACGCCGCCGTCATCCGCACATGTCGCACGCCACTCGATCTGTCTTAAGAGACAGATACGGACTGCCGCGAGCACCCCGCAGTGTCGGGTGCTCGGCAGGTCCGGGCGCGGCGCTGATCAGTCGGGGATCTTGGTCCACAGCTCCCCGGAGCCGGCGAGCCACGTGCTCTTGGCGTTCTTCTCGGAGCCGCAGCTGTAGATCGTGCGGTCGCCGCAGTTGACGCCGAGGAACGGGATCTGGCCGGTGCTGCGGATGCGGTTCACGCAGGTCGCGCCGACGCCGGTCTCCCACAGCGCCTCGGTGACGAAGCCGGCCTGCGTATGATCGTTGATGCCGTAGCGATCGTCGTAGGTCAGGGGGTTGCCGACGTTGGTGTAGGAGACCCCGCGGCCGCAGTAGTCGGCGCGGATGGCCCGAACCGCGAGCTCGAACTCCTCGACGGTGACGCTCTGCGTCGACGGGTTGTCGGGGGCGTAGCCGTGGAGCGCGGACTTGCCGACGGCGCCGGAGATGCAGCCGAAGTAGATCGTGTTGTCGCGGTCGGTGATGTCGCCGTTCTGATGGTTGACGTAGATGTCGCCGTAGAGCACCGCCCTCGCGCCCGCGATCGAGTCATAGGCGCATGTGTTGACGACGTTCGGCGACTGCCCGTACTGAAAGGTGTAGACGAGGCGATCCGGGTCGAGCATGAGGATATGCAGCTCGTCGTTCGGGTCGTGGAGCCCAGCGGTGAAGCCAGTCTCGATGTCGGCGAGGGTCATGGTGACGGTGGTGCCGTCGACGTCGAAGGTCCACACGGAGTCGAGGAAGTCGACCCCCTCGATTTGGGTGCCGCCGTAGATCTCGCCCTCGATCGTCCCCTGGTTGACCCGGAGGCTGTCGGCGTCGACGGTCACCGGGACCCCGCTGTCGAAGACGACGACGCTGACGAGCTCGACGCCGTCGAGGTTCCCGCCCTGGGTGTCGAAGGCGGGGAGCGCGGAGGTCACGATGATGTTCGTGTTGAAGGTCGTACCACCTTGGCCCTCGCCGCCGCGGAGGCCTATCTCCGCGCCGACGTCCTCGAAATCGGGGTCGTCGCAGGCCGGCGTGACGCCGAGGCCGAGGCCGAGAGTGGCGAGGGCGAGCGCGCGCAGGGGCGCGCGGAAGATCGCGGGGGTGGGGGGCTTGGTGGTGATCATGGTGTCTCCTCGGCGCGGGCTCGGATGGCTGCGCGGGCCTCACTAGTCCAAGTAGACGGAGTACCGCTTTCAATTCACGAGCCTCGAGATTTTTTGCCCGCGCTCGAGCGCTCATCGTCGGGCGAGGCCCGGCGGCCCGGCGGTATCATCGACCCGTGGACGACTTTCAGCTCCTCCAGGCGTGGCAGTCCGGCGACGACCGCAGCGGCGAGCGGCTGTTCCGTCGGCACTACCGCTCGGTGCTCCGCTTCTTCCACAACAAGGCTGGCACCCAGGCCCACGATCTCGTCCAGCGGACCTTCCTCGCCTGCCTCGAGGCCCGCGGCCGGATCCGCGATCAGCGGAGCTTCAAGCCCTTCCTCTTCGGCGTCGCCCGCAACGTTCTCTACGATCACTACCGGCTCGCCCGGCGCGATCGCGCGCACCTCGTCGCGGAGGAGGTGACGGTCGAGGACCTCCGCCCGACGCCGTCATCGCTCCTCGCCCAAGCCCGCGAGGTCGAGCTCCTCCTCCGCGGCCTGCGGCGGATCCCGCTCGAGGCGCAGATGATCCTCGAGATGTACTACTGGGAAGGGATGCGCGCGCGCGAGATCGGGGAGGCGCTCGAGATGCCGGAGAACACGGTGCGCACCAAGATCCGACGCTCCCGCCTCCGCCTCGAGGCGGCGATCGCCGAGATCGCTGAGACGCCCGCGCTGCGCCAGAGCACGATCGCCGGGATCGAGACCTGGGCGCGGAGCGTCCGCGAGGCGCTCTCGGCTTGAGGGCTGGGGACATCAGGGTGAATTGTTCTCGCCGCCCGCTCTACCTCAAGAGACAGTGGGACGATTCGTAAAGGTGGGAACCCCTGGAGACGGCGTGAAGTCAGCGGACGGCGAGCCGATGAGGCTCGTCGAGGCCGCGACGCTCTGCGCCGATGAGCGGGCGGTGACTGAGCCCGACGCCGACGTCGGCGAGGATCCCGAGGCGATGCGCTCGGACCCCTTCGTCTTCGCCGACACCCAGGCGACGCCGCCCGCGGGCGCGTTCCCGAGCCTCGACAGCCCCGACGAGCGGCGCATGGAGGAGGTCCTCGTCGCCCGCCTCTTCCCGCAGCGCCACAACCCGGTGACGATCGGTCGCTACCGCGTCCTCGATCGCCTCGGCCACGGCGGCATGGGGGTCGTCTACTCGGCCTACGATCTCGAGCTCGACCGCCGCGTCGCGATCAAGCTCCTCCTCGCGGATCGCCTGACGACGGGCGCCGAGCGCCGCCTGCGACGCGAGGCCCAGGCGATGGCGAAGGTCGCCCACGCCAACGTGGTCTCGGTGATCGAGGTCGGCGAGCACGGGGGCCAGACCTTCGTCGTGATGGAGTACATCCGCGGCCGCAGCCTCTCGGAGTGGTCCGCCGAGCGCCGAGGCTGGCGCGAGGTCGTCGACGTCTTCACCCAAGCCGGGCGCGGGCTCGCGGCGGCCCACCGCGCGGGCGTCATCCACCGCGACTTCAAGCCTCACAACGTGATGATCGTCGACGAGGGCCCCGACGTCGGCCGGGTCAAGGTCCTCGACTTCGGCCTCGCGCGGGCGGCGGAGCTCAGCGGCGCCGAGCCGGCCGTCAACGGCGAGCCGACCGCGGAATTCGCCGCCCGCCTCACCGCGACCGGCGCGTTGATGGGGACGCCGGCGTACATGGCCCCGGAGCAGCTGCAGGGGTCGCCGGCCGACGAGCGCAGCGATCAATACAGCTTCGCGGCGTCGCTCTACGAGGCGCTCTACGCCGAGCTCCCCTTCAAGGGCGACAGCTTGGCGGCGCTGATCCGCGAGGTCCTCGAGGGCGAGCTGCCGCCGCCGCCGAGCGCCGCCGTGCCGACCCGGATCCATCGCCTCCTCGTCCGCGCCCTCAGCCGCGATCCGGGCGCCCGCTTCGAGTCGATGTCGGCGCTCTGCGACGCCCTCACCGATGATCCGGGGGCGACGAGGCGGAGCTTCGCCCTCGCGGCGACCCTGAGCGTCGTCGTCGGCGCCGGCGCCTGGGGGCTCGGGAGCTTCGCGGCCGACGGCGCGGATCCCTGCACCGGGCCGACCTTCGAGCTCGGAGGAGTCTGGGACGACACCCGGGCGGCGGAGGTGCGCGCGAGCTTCGCGGCGACAGGGGTCCCCTACGCCGAGGAGGCGGCGACGCGGACGATCCGCATCCTCGACGACTACGCCGGCGAGTGGTCGGCGGGTCGACGTGAGGCCTGCGCCGAGCACCAGTCCGGGGCCATCTCGTCGGATCTCTTGGACCTCCAGACGGCGTGCCTCGGCCGGCGACGCGCGGGCCTCAGCGCCCTCAGCGATCTGCTCCGCGAGGCGGACCCGACGACGCTCGAGCGCTCGACGGAGGCGGCCGCGAGCCTCCCCCCGATCGCGGCCTGTCGCGATCACGACGGACTCCTCGGCGATCCGCTGAGCCCGCGGGAGGACGCGCTCAAGGGGCAGGTTCAGGGCGCTCGAGAGAGGATCGCCAGGGCGGTCGCGTTGGCCAGCGCGGGCCGCCTCGACGACGCTGCGGAGGTGACCGCGGAGATCGCAAACGAAGCCGAGAGCCTCGGCTTCCTGCCGCTGATCGCCGAGGCGCAGCTCCGCAGCGGCGCGCTCGCCGTCGAGCGACGCAAGACGGAGGAGGCCGAGCGCGCGCTCAGCCGCGCGATCGCGGCGGCGCTCGAGTCCGGTGCGGATCGCCTCGCCGCAGAGGCGCTCATCCGCCGCTTCTATGTCCGCGGCGAGCGACTGGGCGACGCGGCCGGGGCCGCCGCCGACAGCGCCTTCGCTGCGCCCCTGGTCGCGCGCTTCCGAGAGGATCCGTATCTCCGCTGGCTGTACCTCAACAACCTCGGGGTCTTGAAGCTCATGAGCCGCGAGTTCGCCGAGGCGCGTCGCCTCCTCGAGGAGGCGAGCACGATCGAGGACGGGCCGACCCCCGCCGAATCCGCGGGGACTCTGGCCAACCTCGGGATCGTCGCGCGTCAGCGCAGCGACCTCCCCGTCGCCCGCGAACACTTCCGCGCCGCACGCCAGCACATCGAACGTACGCTCGGCCCAGAGCACCCCATGATCGCTGCGCTCGTCCCCCACGAGGCTAACGCCATCGCGGATCTCGGCCGTACCGATGAGGCGCGGACGCTCCTGCGAGATCTGCTCTCAAGACCAGGTTCGGAGCGGTCGGCGCACATCGGCGCGTGGCCCCGGATCAACCTCGCCCGCCTGGAGCTCGCGCCGAGGCGCTACGCCGAGGCGCAGGCCCTCGCCGAAGCGGCGCTCGGGCTCCTCGAGCCGACCGATATCGCCCCGCGCGTGCAAGCGGAGGTGGTCCTGGCGGTCGCCAGCGCGGGGCTCGGTGATGCCGAAGAGGCACGACTGCTCCGCGAGGGGGCGCTAACCCGCGGCGCCGAGAAGTACGGCGTCACCTCGGTGACGGCGATATCGGCGCTCCTCGCCGCTGCACGGTATGCGGACGTGGTCGGCGACACCGAGCCCCTGGAGGCACGACTGCGACGAGCTCTCGCGGCACTCCGCGCTGAGAATCGACTCGAGGAGGCGAGCGCGGCCTATGTCCAGTGCGCGCTCGCCAACGTTCTCATCGGCTCCCCGGACCCGGGAGAGCAGCGCGAGGCGAGCGAGCTCGCGGCCTCCGCAGCCGCGACGCTCCGGTCGCTCGAAGGCGACAACGTCCTCGATGTCGGCGACGCCGAGGTGAGCCGCGGCAGGGCGCTCTTCGCAGTCGGCGAGCACGCGTCGGCTGCAGCCGCGCTCCTCGGCGCGATCGAACTCCTCGAGCCGCGCGTCGACGCCGACGACCCGAGGCTCGCCAAGGCCCGTGTCGCAGCCGCGAAGGCGCTGCTCAGCCGCGATCGCGCGAGCGAAGCGACGCCTCTCCTGGACAGCGCTGGCCGGAGCTACGCGGCGCTTGGTCCCGCCTTCGCGGTCGAACTCGCGGAGGTCGAGGCCCTCCGCCGCGGCGCCTCTCGATAGGTGGGGCACATACATCCACACATCCACGTCGAGTGTCACCAATTGCCTGCGACCACAGAGGCGCGAGCGAGCACGACCGCGCCTGCTCCAATGAACAGCTCCGCTGCGCCGACGCGAGCGCCACTACATCGAGTCGCTCTCGCCTCGACTGACACGAACGCCCAGCGCGATCACAGATCGTGACGACCGCAGCTCCGGCCGATACGATCGCGTTGTGGAAGGTGGTCGATGGGTCAGATGGATGGTGGCGGCGGTGACGATGGCGGCGGGCTACCTGAGGTACTCTTCGCCGCCGACTTCGCCGCGCTGCTGAAGATCAGCGTCCCGGCGCTCCGGCGGCGAGCGGCCCGCGGGCAGGTCCCGCGGCCGTTCAAGAGCGGGAGGGCGCTTGCGTGGACGCGCGGATCTGTGCTCTCGTGGCTGCGGGATTGCGGTCGGTCGGCTGGATCGACCCGAATGAAGATCACCCTTCGCCCCTACGCCAACAACAAGAGCCGCTGGCAAGTCGACATCCGTCTGATGAACCCCTGTAAACCCGACACGGAGATCCGCAAGCGCAAGGTCGCGCCGGCCGGCTTGAGCAAGACTCAGGCCCGCGCCTGGGGCGAGCGCCAGGTGGCTGCGATCCTCCGCGAGGTGTTGGGTGACGACGCTGGCCGAGAGAGGAAGGCGCCCGAGACCACGAACACGCCCGACACCAGGACGACGGCCCTCGCCGTGGTCCCCGACCCGCCGCGGGACGCGACGACGCTCGCCGAGTTCTACCGCGCGCGCTTCGAGCCCGAGCACGTCCGGGTGCAAAAGCCCTCGACGCAGGCGAGCTACGAGAAGGTCTTCCGCATCGACATCGCGCCGCTGCTCGGCGACGTGCCGCTCGGCCAGCTCGACGAGGACAGGCTGTCGATGTTCCGAGCGAAGCTCGCGGCGCGGCTGGGGCCGACCTCGGTCAACCTCGTGCTCGCCAAGGTCGCCAAGATCCTCCGCTTCGCCAAGCGCGTGCGGATGATCGTCGCGGTCCCGGAGGTCGAGAAGATGCGCAAGCCGAAGCCGCGGCCGAAGCCGATCTACTCCGACGCGCAGATCGAGGCGCTCCTCGCCGGCGCGCGGACGATCAGCCCGGAGTGCGCGCTCATCTGCCTCCTCGCCCTCGACGCGGGGCTGCGGACCTCGGAGATCTGCGCCCTGCACTGGGGCGACCTCGACCTCGAGGCGGGGACGATGATCGTCCAGCACAACCACTACCAAGGCGAGCTCATCACGCCCAAGGGAGGGATCGGCAAGCTGGCGCTGACCGCTGCGCTGCGCGCCGCGCTGGTCGAGCACAGGCGGCGCGAGCCGATCGGCCCGCTGGTGCTCTACCGGATGAGCAGCCGGACCGGCGGCGAGTGGGTCCCGCACACGCCGCCCTCGCTCCGCTACCAGCTCAACCTCGCGCAGGCGGCCGCCGGGCTCGAGCGCTCCGGCCTGCACCTGCTCCGGCACACGTCGCTGACGCGCCTGGCGAACCTGGGCGCGAGCCTCTACGTCATCCAAGCGGTGGCGCGGCACACCAGCCTGCAGACGACGCAGGCGTACATCCACACCCACCGCGGCGGCCTCGCGCGGGAGGCCGCCGCGCTCCTCGACC
>JAGQIT010000199.1 GCA_020431135.1 Myxococcales bacterium
TACATGTCGGTGTACTCGTGGGTCTCGCCGGCGATGCCCGCCTTGAGGTTGCTCTCGGTGTCGCCGATCGGCAGCCCGGTCGCCGGGTCGCCGGCCTTCTTCAGGTAGTCGAGGTGACCGTGCGCGTGGCCGGTCTCGCCCTCGGCGGTGTCGCGGAAGTTACCGGCGACCTCGGGGTAGCCCTCGACGTCGGCGATCTTGGCGAAGTAGAGGTAGCGACGGTTCGCCTGGGACTCGCCAGCGAACGCGGCCTTGAGGTTCTCGTGGGTCTTGGTGCCTGCAAGCTTGGTGGTGGCCATGGGGGACTCCAGAGTCGGGATGGAAGAGTGCGTGTGTCGTGCGGGTGCACGGGCGCGCCACAAAGGTGACGCAAGGTCATCGAGGTCTTAGCACGCCCGTTCAAGGTTTGGCGCAGCCTGGCTCCAGCGCAAACCCCATCACATACGAGGTAGCTCACGCGCTATCGCGGCCGCGAGGGTGTCCCAGCTCGCCCGCGCTGCGGCGCCGCGAGGCCCGCGCGTCCGCTGGCACAAGCCCGCACGCGCGCTCGCTCGCCCCGATCCCTCGCGCCGCTCTCGTGAAACGACGGGAGAACCCGCCCCACGGGCCGCTAGTCCTCCATGACGTTGCCCCACAGCTCCTCCTCCGGGTCGTAGAGGAAGCCCTCGATCTCGGGATCCTTGAGGGCGCGGAGCTCGTCGATGGTGCCGACGTAGGGGAAGCGGTTGTCGTCGAGGATCGCCAGGCGATCGCTGACGTGGAGCGCCGTCCGCAGGTCGTGGGTGGCGAGCACCGAGGTCGTCTTGAGCTCGTGGTGCAGGCGCTTGAGCATCCGGCCGATGATCGTGATGCTCTGCGGATCGAGCCCGCGGGTCGGGTCGTCGAAGAGGATCACCTTCGGCTGGAGGGCGATCGCGCGGGCGAGGCCGACGCGCTTGCGCATGCCGCCGGAGAGGTCGGCCGGGAACTGGTCGACGACGCGCTCCGGCAGGTTGACCGAGAGCAGGCATTGGATCACGCGCTCGCGGATCTCGTCGTCGGACATGGTTGTGTGCTCGTAGAGCGCGTAGCCGACGTTGTGGAGGACGTCCATCGAGTCGAAGAGCGCGTCGTCCTGGAACACGTAGGCGACGTCGCGGCGCAGCTGCAGGAGCGCCGCGTCGTCGAGCTCGCCGACCTCGCGGCCGTAGGCCTTGATCGACCCTCTGTCGGGGGAGGCGAGGGCGAGCATCATCTTCAGGCAGATGCTCTTCCCTGAGCCCGACTCGCCGAGGATGCTCAGCGTCTCGCCCTCGTAGACCGTCAGGTCCATCCCCTTGAAGATCACGTTGGGGCCGAACGCCTTGTCGACCCCGCGCATCTCGATGATCGGGCGGCGGCTGTCGGCGTCGTCGGCCATCGGGCGCGAGAATATCAGGTCGGCGGGGCGGCGCTAGGAGGGGCTCGGTGCGGATCTGCCCCGCCGCGCCAGGGAATCGGCGCCCGCCAGGGACCTGGCGCCGCGCCGAAGAGATCGCCGGGCGTGCGGGAGCAGCTCACCGAGCGCGCGTCGGAGCCGCGTCGAGAACGGCGAGACGCCGCGCGGCGCTCGGCCGGCGGCGTCTCGGGCGGGGCGCGGCCGCTCAGTAGGCCTTGGCGATGAGCACCCGGCGGGCGCTCGGGCGGCCGCTGAAGATGCACGTCCCCGGCTCGGGGTCGGGGCCCTGCCCGGCGAGCGGTACGCACCGGATCGTCGCCTTGGTCTGCTCCTTGATCGCCGCCTCGGTCTCGGCGGTGCCGTCCCAGTGGCACCAGGCGAAGGTGCTCTGGTCGCCGGCGAACGCGGCGAGGAACTCGTCCCAGGTGTCGAGGGTGACCATCTGCGACTCCATGCGCTCGCGGGCGATGCGCTGGAGCTCGGCCTGGAAGGTGTCGAGGCGCTGGCGGAAGCCGGCGATGAACTCCTCCTCCGGGATGAACTCCTTGCCGGTACCCGCGGCCGTGTCGACGCGCATGCGCACGGCGACCTGGCCCTTGGCGATGTCCTTGGGGCCGATCTCGACGCGGACCGGGACGCCGCGGCGCTCCCACTCGTAGAACTTGGCGCCGGGGCGCAGCGGCCGGTCGTCGATCACGACCTCGACGAAGTCGCGGTAGCGGCTGCGCTCGGGGGCGATGTCGACGGCCTCGAGGGTCGCCTTGATCCGCGCCGCCGCCTCCATCACCGCCTCGCGCTCGTGGGCCTTGCGGAAGATCGGGACGATGACGACGTGGATCGGCGCGACGCGGGGCGGGAGGACGAGGCCCGCGTCGTCGGAGTGGGTCATGATGAGGCCGCCGATGAGGCGCGTCGACACGCCCCACGAGGTCTGCCAGACGTAGTCGAGCTTGCCGTCCTCGCCCTGGAACTGGACGTCGAAGGCGCGGCCGAAATTCTGGCCGAGGTCGTGGCTGGTGCCGGCCTGCAGCGCCTTGCCGTCCTGCATCATCGCCTCGATGCACATCGACGTCAGGGCGCCGGCGAACTTCTCGGAGTCGGTCTTGATCCCGCGGACGACGGGCATCGCCATGACCTCCTCGGCGAAGTCGCCGTAGACGTTGAGCATGCGCTCGACCTCGGCGCGGGCGTCCTCGTGCGTCGCGTGGGCGGTGTGCCCCTCCTGCCACAGGAACTCGGTCGTCCGCAGGAACATGCGCGTGCGCTTCTCCCAGCGCATGACGTTCGCCCACTGGTTGATCAGCAGCGGCAGGTCGCGGTAGCTCGAGATCCACTTGGCGAAGTAGTGGCCGATGATCGTCTCGCTGGTCGGGCGGATGACGTAGGGCTCCTCGAGCGCCTCGCCGCCGGCGTGGGTGACGACCGCGAGCTCCGGGGCGAAGCCCTCGACGTGCTCGGCCTCCTTGGTGATGAAGCTCTGCGGGATCAGCACCGGGAAGTAGGCGTTGCGGTGGCCGGTCGCCTTAAAGCGGGCGTCGAGGTCGCGCTGGATCTTCTCCCAGATCGCGTAGCCGTGCGGCTTGATCACCATGCAGCCCTTGACGACCTTGGCCGGCTCGGCGAGCTCGGCCTCGCGGATCACGTCCTGGTACCACTGCGGGTAGTCCTCGGCGCGCGGCGTGATCTTGCCGCCGATGCCCTCGTTCTTGCCCTGGTCGCTGCCCTTGCCCTTGGCCATGGGGCGGAGGATGCCCGCCATCGGCCGGCGGATGCAAGCGTCGGCGACGGCGGATCGTCGACCGCGACGGCGGCTGGGCTCAGTCGGGCGGGACCTCGCACAGCGCCGCCCGGGCGCCGCCGCAGATCACGTCGTTCCACTGGCCGGTCGGGCGGAGCTCGACGCAGTCCTCGTCGCCGCCGGAGTTGTTGGGCTCGCCGACGTTCCACTGCGCCTGCTGCGGGAGCAGCGGGCTGCCGTCGACCCACAGGAAGGTGCCCTCGGTTTCGCGATCGCTGAGGCCGATCCAGTGCTTCGGCCCGTCGACGGCGAGGAGGTCGGTGACGGTCGCCGCCTCGTCCGCGCCCGCGAGGATCACGAGGTCGCCGCCGCGCGCCTGGCACAGCGCCCGGGCGGCGGCGAAGCTGTAGGCGCCGTCGCAGAGGTGGTAGACGCTCGGCGCCGCGTAGTGCATCGCGCAGCCGTCGCAGAGCTGGTTCGCTGGCGACCACTCGTCGACGAGCGCGTCGCAGTCGTTGTCGATCGTGTCGCAGACCTCGTCGGCGTCGGGGTTGATCGTCGGCGCGTCGTCGTCGCAGTCGAGGTCGTTG
>JAGQIT010001506.1 GCA_020431135.1 Myxococcales bacterium
GACCGAGGGCATGGAGCGCAGCCGCCTGACCTCGCCCTACTACGGGCCATGGGTCGAGACCTCGGAGGCCGACCTGGCCGAGGGAGAGGCGGCCCTCGCCGCCCGCGACCTCGGCCGCCTCGGCGCCGTCGTCGAGCACAGCATGTTCAAGATGCACGCCTGCATGCTCGCCACGCAGCCGCCGATCCTCTACTGGAACGGCGCGACCCTCGAGGTCATCCGCGAGCTGTGGGCCGCCCGCGCCGAGGGGATCGAGGGCTACGCGACCAGCGACGCCGGTCCGCACGTCAAGGTGCTGTGCCCGGCCAGCACGGCCGACGCCCTGCGCGCCCGCCTCAGCGCCGTCCCAGGGGTCCTCGACATCGAGGCCGTCGCCCCGGGTCCGGACGCGAGCGTCGAGGTCCTCGCCACGAACGCGGAGGCCGCCCGATGAGCGTCGTCTCGGCCCCCGGCAAGGCGCTTCTGATCGGCGAGTACGCGGTCCTCGAGGGGGCCACCGCGCTGGTCACGGCGATCGACGTCCGGGCGATCGCGCGGGCGCCCAAGGGCCCGCGGCGCGAGCCGACCGCCGTGGTCCAGGCGGCCTTCGACGCGGCCGCGGACTTCGTGCGCGGTCGCGGCCTCGCCGCGCCCACGGCCCCGCCCGTCGTCGACACCGGCCGGTTCTCCCGCGGCATCCGCAAGCTCGGCCTCGGCTCGAGCGCCGCCGTCGCGGCGACCGTCGTCGGCCACGTACTCGCCGAGGCCGGCCTCGACCTCGCGGATCCCGAGGTCCGCCAGGCCGCCTACGAGCTCGCCCGCGCGGCCCACCGCGAGGCCCAGGGCGGCGGCAGCGGGGCAGACGTCGCCGCCTCTGTCCTCGGCGGCGCGCTCCGCTTCCGCGACGGCGAGGCCACGCCTGTCGCCCTGCCCTCGTGGCTGAAGATCGCCTTCGTCGACGCCGGCGCTCCGGCGTCGACGGCCTCCTTCGTCCGCCAGGTCAAGGCCGCGGCGGTCGCGGACCCGGACACCTACGACGCGGCGATGAAGCGGCTGCGCGGCGCCAGCGACGGCTTCTTCGCCGCCTTGGAGCGCGCGGAGGCGGACGATGACGACGCCGCCCGCGAGTCCTTCGCCGCCCTCAAGGACGCCGTCGCCGCGCACAACGCCGGCCTGCGCGCGCTCCAGGAGCTCTCCGGCGCGCCGATCCTCACCGCGACCATCGACGCGATCCTCGATCTCGCCGGCGAGCTCGGCCTCGCCGCCAAGCCGAGCGGCGCGGGAGGCGGTGACCTCGTCGTCGTCTTCGCGCGCTCGCAGGCCGCCCTCGATCACCTCGCCGACCGCCTCCTGCGCGAGCGCGGGATCCAGCTCCTGTCAGGCCTGAGCGCCGGCGCCCAGGGCCTGCGCCGCGAGGCCTTCGCGCCCCGCTGCTCGCGCCTCGCCGGCTTCTTCCGCCTCCACATCGACCAGCGCCGGGCCGTCCTCGCCGAGGCCTGCGCCATCGATCCCGCGGACTTCGAGGTCCTCGATCCCGGCGCCCTCGCGCTCGACCAGGCCGAGCACATGATCGAGAACGTCGTCGGC